>CAVEHG010000082.1:0-7115 GCA_963615405.1 bacterium
AGCACATCAACATCGTGAAGTGGCGCCTTCTCAACGAGAACAAGATTGAAATCGAGATGTTCGCGCCGAAGATTTCCTACCGTGAGACCATCACCAGGGTTGCTGCGGCTTCCTACCGTCACAAGAAGCAGTCCGGCGGCGCAGGCCAGTTCGGCGAGGTTCACCTTCTCATATGTCCTATAGTGGAGGGACAGGAGATGACCAACAAGTTCAAAGTTGACGGACGCGATATGGTGCTGAATGTCAAGGGTAAGGAAGAATTTGACCTGCCCTGGGGCGGAAAGCTGGAGTTTGTCAACTGCGTTGTCGGCGGTGCCATCGACGCACGCTTTATGCCGGCCATTCTCAAGGGTATCAACGACAAGATGAGCGAAGGTCCGCTTACCGGTTCGCTCGCACGCGACATCAGGGTCTATGTCTATGACGGCAAGATGCACCCGGTTGATTCCAATGAAATTTCCTTCGTCCTCGCCGCCCGCAACGCCTTCAAGGAGGCCTTCCGCAATGCCGGTCCGAAGATTATGGAGCCTATCTACAATGTGGAGGTGCTCACGCCGGGCGACTATATGGGAGCCTGCATGTCGGATCTCCAGAACCGCCGTGCGCTCATCGAGGGTATGGACACCGACAAGGGATTCTCTGTTCTGAAGGCGCGTGTTCCGCTTGCCGAGATGTACAAGTATTCGACGACCCTCAGCTCCCTCACCTCCGGTGCTGCGACATTCAGTATGGAATTCGCTGACTTCCAGCCGGTTCCGGGTGATGTGCAGGAGAAGCTGCTCAAAGCTTACCAGGAGTCCGAGACCGAGGAGTAGCAGTTTGCTTGAAATTAGATTTGCGGGCCGGATCTGTGATTCGGTCCGCATTTTATAAATATAAAAAGACTATCTTTGCAGAAACGAAAATATATGGGTTCTATTTTTGTTATACAAGGTATTTTGATATACATATATGCCTTTGACTACAATCCTCCGCACATTCATGTGAGAAGTGCGGATGGTGAGTTTACAATAACTTTTGAAGATAGAATTATTGAAGGACGGGCGAAAGCGAGAACAATTCAACTTGTAAACGATTTTATTGACGAGAACAAAGAAGAAATACTCGGGATATGGGATAAGGCTCAAAGAGGTGAAAAAATAAACAAAATTAACAGATAGGAGGGTGTCATATGCTGAAAGTAATTGATGTTGAGTACAAAGGGGGATATATGCTGTTGTGTACGTTTAATAATGGGGAGAAGAAGACGGTGGATATGACTCCGTTGCTGAAATATCCGGCATTTGAAGAATTACAGGACGAAAAAAAGTTTGTCCAGTTTGGCCTGGATGGAACAATATTCTGGACTAACGGAGCAGACATCGCTCCTGAATATCTGTATGAACATGGGGTGAGTCGAAATTAATTTCTGAAAAATATGAAAAAGATGAATTTTATCGCTATGGCGGCTATTGCGGCGACGATCACCGTGGGCTGCAAGTCACAGTCACAGCAGGAAAAGGAAGAGGCTTTCAAGGCTGAGGTTGAGGCGTTCGAGAATGGTTACCGCACTCAGATGGAGGCGATTTATGCCGATTCCACGCTCACCGATGAGCAGAAAAACGACAAGGCAATAGCGCTTGACGAGAAACTTACCGGGGAATATGTCGAATTCAACAAAGCGGCGATCAAGAAAAACAAGGACAACAACATTGCTGTTCTTGCTCTCCGGAACATCCGCCCTGAACTTGGGAATCAGGAGCTTATAGACATAGTTGCGGAACTCGCGGACACCATCCGGACAAATGCGGATGTAGTCCGTGCTGTCAAGGCGGCTCAGCATGGCATACTCACCGAGGAGGGAAAGAAGTTCGTGGATTTCACCATTGCGGATTCGGACGGAAAGACTGTCTCATTCTCCGATTTTGTCGGCAATGGGAAATATGTGCTTGTTGACTTCTGGGCTTCGTGGTGCGGCCCATGCAAGAGGGAGATTCCGAACATCCGCAAGGCTTACGAGACTTATGGCCCGCTCGGGCTGGAGGTCCTGAGCGTGGCGGTTTGGGATAAGCCGGAGGACACTAAGGCCGCAGCCGCCGCTCACGGGGTGGTTTGGAACCAGATTATCAATGCCGGGCAGGTTCCGACCGATATCTATGGCATTCAGGGCATTCCGCAGATTATGCTTTTCGGTCCGGACGGCACCATACTCAAGAGGGACCTTCGCGGCGAAGGCATATTTACAGAACTGGACAAGTATTTCTCCAGGTAGTTTATCGGTTTTACGAAAGTGGGGGTGAGCCCTCCGCTCATAAAAAAATCGCGTCGGGCTCATCCCCACTTTCTTATGTAAAACCTGCAGAGAACCTCTCGGAGTGAAATGGTAAAACCCACAGGGAAACTCTCGAAATGAAAGAGTAAAATCCATAGAGAACCTCTCGGAATGAAAGACAGGAAAGAATACAAAAGTGATCTCGTTAGGCCAAAGAAGGCTCTGGGACAGCATTTTCTCACTGATTTGAGCATCGCGCAGAACATCGCCGATGCTCTTTTGGTAAAAAAAGAAGAAGGGGGAGAGGGAGCGCTGATGCCGGTTTTGGAAATCGGTCCCGGGATGGGTGTTTTGAGTCAGTATCTTCTTGAGAGAGAGGATATTGACCTTCGGATGATTGAGATTGACCGCGAGTCCGTTGACTATCTTCTCACCCATTTCCCGAAGGCGGCCGGACGGGTGATCGAGGGAGATTTTCTCAAGATGAACCTTTCGTATTTCTTTCCGCCGGAGCGGACTTCCGCCGGAGATGGCGGTTCTGCCGGAGAGAGGGGTAGGGATGCTGCCACCGGCACCTTCGCGGTCATAGGCAATTTCCCCTACAACATATCCTCCCAGATTTTCTTTCGCATCATCGACCACAAGGACTCCATCCCGCAGGTGGTGTGTATGATTCAGAAGGAAGTGGCCGAGCGCATCGCCGAAAATCCCGGCAGCAAGACCTACGGCATCCTTTCCGTGCTGCTCCAGGCCTGGTACGACATCGAATATCTGTTCACCGTGGGCGAAGGCGCATTCAATCCGCCTCCGAAGGTGAAGTCGGCGGTGATTCGCCTGAGAAGAAACTCCAGAAAGGAACTCGGCTGCGATGAAGTCCTCTTCAAAAGGGTGGTGAAAACATCCTTCAACCAGCGCCGGAAAACCCTTCGCAACAGTCTCCGCAGCCTCGTGGAGGAGTCCGCGCAGAAGTGCGGATGGTCAGAGGAGCGCAAAGCCGGGGTGCTCTCAAGTCCCGTCTTTGACCTTCGTCCGGAGAGGCTCGGTGTCGAGGATTTTGTCTCTCTTACGAAAGTGCTGGGCAGCCTTTGATAATCTGTCCTGAAAGTCTGAATCAAAATCGGTCCCCACTAATCAGTTTCTTGCCTGTGCGGCAAAGCGGATCCGTGTGCATCAAAATAAATCCGTGTGCGCACACGGAAATCAAATAAAATGACTATTTTTGCCGTCGAAATGACAGGATCCGATGGATATATATCCTCGTGACCATTGAAAATAATTGATATACAACAATTTATGGCAAGAATAATAACCTTCGGAGAAATTATGCTCCGGCTCGCGACCCCCGGACATCTCCGGTTTTCACAGGCACACGAATTAGAGGCGACTTTCGGCGGCGGAGAGGCTAATGTGGCCGTTTCGCTCGCGAACTACGGCGAGGATGCGCATTTCGTCACGGCGCTTCCGGGCAATGACATCGCGAAAGCCTGCCTGGCCGAACTTCGCGGACTCGGAGTCGGCGTGGAATTCTGTATCGAGAGCGGAGACAGAGTTGGAATCTACTACATCGAGAAGGGAGCGGTCGCCCGCCCGAGCAAGGTGATCTACGACCGTGCACATTCCTCTGTTTCAGAGATTAAGCCCGGTATGATCGATTGGGACAAGGTTTTCGAGGGGGCGGACTGGTTCCATTGGACCGGCATCACTCCGGCGATCAGCCAGGGTGCGGCGGATGTCTGCCTTGAGGCCATTGAAGCTGCTTCCCGTCACGGGGTGAAGGTTTCCTGTGACCTCAACTACAGAAAGAATCTCTGGAAGTATGGGAAGACTGCTTCTGAAGTGATGCCCTCTCTCGTGGCCGGGTGCGACGTCATTATCGGCAACGAGGAGGACGCGGAGAAGGTTTTCGGCATCAAGCCGGAGGGATTCAACGCCGAGGCCGGCGTGATTGACACCGCGAAATTCGAATTCGTGGCAAAGTCCCTGATGGCGAAGTTCCCGAAGGCGTCGAAGGTGGCGATTACCCTGCGAGGTTCGGTGAATGCCGACCACAACACCTGGGGCGCGGTTCTTTACGACGGAAAGACTCTCTTCGCATCCAGACGTTATGACATCACCGACATCGTCGACCGTGTGGGCGGCGGCGACTCGTTCGGCGGCGGCCTGATCTACGGTCTGCTGAACTACGGCGGTGACGACCAGAAGGCGCTTGACTTTGCTGTGGCAGCATCCTGCCTCAAGCACACGATTGAGGGGGACTACAACCGCGTGAGCGTCAAGGAAGTGGAAACCCTTATGGGCGGCAACGGCTCCGGAAGAGTGTCGAGATAAGAATCTCCGGAAGAGGCCGATAAAAAGATGGGATACAAGGCTCTCGATGCCACGAGAACCGCAGCAACCTGTTGGCCCAGAGGATTTTCGTTAGGAGAGAAACGCAGTAGACCGCTTTTTAGTCACCCCCTTCATTGTGCGTGGGTGCGGAACTCAGAAGGCGTCATCCCCTTATAGGCCCAAAACACCCGTGAAATGTTCCGGCTGTCGGCAAACCCGCAGGAAATTGCCAGATCCTCGATTGAGCGGTCCGTGCTGAGGAGAAGCTCCGCAAACTTGTCTATGCGGTACTTCTGGAGAAACTGGTAGATGGACGTCCCGGTGTCGTGCCGGAAGCGTTTCTCGAACACGCGGCGCGAGAGCGGCACCATATCAAGAAGTCCGGTGACGGAAAGCGGTGAACTGTAGTTCTTTTCGATGTATTCGACAACCTTCAGCACATACTTGTCCTGCACGGCATATTTCTTCGTAGATCCCCGCGACACAATCTGGAGCGGAGAAACGGTGATGTTGAACGGCTCGCTGATGTTCTTCTTTATGAGTTCCTCAATGACCTGCCCGGCGATGTAGCCTCCGTTCTGCGCGTCAATCTCGATGGACGAGAGCGTGGGATTCGAGATGTTGCACAGCATTTCGTCATTGTCCACCCCGAGCACGGCAAGGTCGTCCGGAACCGGAATTTCGTAAATCTTGCAAGTTTCGGTGATATGCAGGGCGTAGTAGTCGTCGCAGCAGAACACCGCAGTATTCTTCGGAAGTCCCGTAAGCCATTTTCCTATGGACTCGAAGTCCTGCGCCCACGATTCGCGGCCTCCCTTCTTCTCGAAATAGGTATGGACTGAAAATCCGTCCTCTTCAAGTCTTTCCCTGTATCCGGTGAAACGTTCGCGGGACCACACCGTTTCGCTGATCCCGTAGTAGGCGAAGTTTTTGTATCCGAGGTTCAGGAAATATTCGGCTGCGAGCTTTCCCGTGCCGATGTAGTCTCCGGTGAGATTGCATACACCCGGAATCCTGTCCCTGTAGTTCTGGACTATGATGGGGATGTTCAGGTCGCTGAGCATCTTCACGTCGATGTCGTTCATCTGCGCCACAATTGCGTTGACGTTCCATTTCTTCGCCCACCTGATGATTTCCCTGTCTCCGTGGAGCATCCTGTAATACAGCGGCATACGGTAGAACGCCCAGCCTTTCTGCCTCTGGGCATAGCGCACGAGCCCGCTTAGCAGGCTTCTGCTGTACCCGCTTGAAAAATCCGTCAGCAGCAATATCTTGACAACGTCGTCTTTGTTCATAATACGTCAGCGAGAATTTTCAGTTAAAGACCAAAAAGACGAACAAATCTAGTAGAAACGGCAGTTGTAGCGGGAAAGAAGATCAATGGAGCTGAAATTGTCCGGATGGAGCGGCCGTTTCCCCAGAACGAGAAAGTCGGTCAGGGCGGTGACGGCTTCCTGGGCGTCGCGGTCCGAATGCTGGGCGATGAGATATTTCACATATCCGTCCTTCAGCGCCGACATATTCCTTTCGAGTACATCGTAACCTATCACATTCCATCCCTTGAGCCCGCGTTCACGGAGATAGTCCGCCACAAGAAAGATCCGTGAGTTGAGGGTCACGACGTTCGGGCACCCTTTGGCATCGGAAAAAGCACTGTCCAGAGCCGCGAAGGTCTCCTCCTGATTGTTCGGGTTTATGACAACATTCCGCACCTCCGTACCCGGGAAATGCGCCGAAAGATAGTCCATAAACCCCCGGCGGCGCTCCTGTGAAGGGTCCGAGAGTCCCTTGACGTCGCGTTCGATTCTCACGAGGTGGACGGTGTCCCTGTTCCCCTCTGACGAGCCTGACATAAGCATATCCGCGCAGAACGCCCCGCTGTCATAGATGGGCTGTCCGAAATAGGCGAGGTGCCCGTATATCCCGCTCACGCTCGTGTTCACTATCACATAAGGGATGTCGGCCTCCTCCATCTCCACTGCGGCGGCGCGTGTGGCGCCAAGGAACATCGGGGCTATTATCGCTCCGGAATATCCCTCCTCCCTTACCCTGCGGCACTCGGAGAGGAACGAATCCACGTCATACTGGTCATACAGACACTCCTCCACATTCACGGAGAAGCGTCCGGCATATTCCCGTGCCTTCTCCACCCCGATATGGGCGAGTTCCCAGAATTCCCCCGCCCGGTACTTCGGAAGCAACACGGCGACCCTGTGGGATTTGTTTTTCGCCAGCATCGAAGCATAGACATTCGGCTGATAACCGAGTTCTCCGATGACTCTGAGCACCTTTTCCTTCGTCTTCTTCGATACTTCGCCCCTCTCGTGCAGCACTCTGTCGACCGTTCCGTTCGTGACCCCGGCGGCCTTCGCGACATCGCTTATCGTAACAATTGAATTTTTCATAACCGTTATATGATTTAAGTTTCGCATGTACTCTAATTCGTTGAGTATTTGTGGGTTACCCGTATCGTAGGGGGGGGATCCCACGCACTTTTTTTACTTCTGAACCCCCTGCACCCTGCATTTTACCCCTT
>CAVEHG010000083.1:0-7101 GCA_963615405.1 bacterium
ACCTTCTCATCCGCGGGCTCTACGCCGCTCCTCACGGAGTTCTCGCAATGAGCGCGGACATCCCGGGCCTTGTTGAGACTTCGACAAACCTCGCCTCAGTGAAGATGAGCGGAAAAGGGACTGTCCGAGTCGGAACAAGTCAGCGAAGTTCAATCACTTCCGCCCGCAGAGCCGCCGCATCGAAAGTGGAGGCGTCTTTTGTTCTTGCCGGTGCCACAGTAACCCACGAGAGCGAATATCCGGGCTGGAAGCCTAATGTGGATTCTCCTATTCTTAAAAAAAGCGTCGAAGCTTACCGGAATCTTTTCGGCACGGACGCCGCTGTGAAAGCCATCCACGCAGGATTGGAGTGCGGACTTTTCCTGGAGATTTATCCTGACCTGGATATGATCTCCTTCGGTCCTACCCTTCGCGGAGTTCACGCTCCGGGCGAGAAGCTCGACCTCGCTTCGCTCGACAAGTTCACGCTATTGCTAGATTATTTGATACACAATTAATTAGATGACCGGATTAAGGGCAAACTGCTTTTGGTCCGGTCTTCTGATAAATTCCAGACACAAATGGACAGAAAAATCCTCATTGCTCCGTCGATGCTTTCCGCAGACTTTCTTGCTCTGGAGAAGGATGTGGAGATGGTGAACGGGCACGCCGACCTTTTCCACCTCGACATTATGGACGGCACTTTCGTTCCCAACATTTCCTTCGGTTTCCCTGTTGTGGAAGCAATCGCCAAGAAGGCGCGCAGGCCTCTGGACGTGCACCTTATGATAGTACACCCTGAAAAATATGCTCTGAAATTCGTCAGGGCGGGCGCCGCGATGGTAAGTTTCCACCTTGAGGCCGTGGGAAGCGACGCCGAGGCTGACGGAATCCTTCGGGATATCCGGGCAGCGGGAGCTCAGGCTGGACTTGTCATCAATCCGGACATCCCCGTCGAGAGGCTTTTTTCTCACTTGGAAACTGCAGACTTCTTCCTGATAATGTCCGTTTTCGCGGGCTTCGGAGGCCAGAAATTAATTCCCGAGACCTTTGATAAAATCCGGAAACTGCGCGAAGAATTGGCCCGTAGGGGAATCTATAAGCCCATTGAAGTGGACGGGGGAGTGTCAAAGGAGAACATTCACGCACTGGGCGAAGCAGGCGCGGAGATTTTCGTCGCCGGGAGCGCCATCTTCAAGAGCGAATGTCCGGGAGATTATATCGCCAAGATGCGCGGACTCGCTGTAGACTGACTCCATTTTTCGGGTAAAAATCCTGCAGAAGCGCTCCATAGCCTCCCCGATTTCCATCTTCCGGCCTGTTAGGAGTGCCACTGACGCGGGGTTTGGGACAAGAGGGTCGAACACAGTCTGGTTCACATTGATTCCGATGCCTATAATGCTGGATTTCAGAAAATTACCTTTAATGCGGTGTTCGATGAGAATGCCGCATATTTTTTTATCCCCCACATAGACGTCGTTCGGCCATTTCACCCAGGCGCTCACTCCCTCGGTGGCAAGAAAATTCACGACGCTTGCGGCCGCGGCGGCGCTGAGAAGCATCTGATTTCCGGCAGGGAAGGGAGGATATGGGGGGATGGAAAGTGGATCGGATGCAGATGTATTTTCGGCTTCAGACTGTTCTTTACTGCCTGGGCGGGGCTTTTCTGACTGATCCGGGGATGAATATTTCAGCACAACAGTGAAAGTGAGGTTCTCGCCCGGGGCCGTAATCCATTTACGGGTGTCCTTTCCGCGGCCCGCGCTCTGACAGCGGGCGGAGAGAACTGACATATTGTCAAGGTCCTCCAGCCTCCTGACAGCCTCGGAATTTGTGGAATCAACCTCGTCAAACCACATTATATTATATTTCTTGCCTTCAGAGTCCATAAATTCAAGAGTTGGCTCATTACTTGCAGATTGCAGCCCCGGCAATTTGATAAATTCCGTGCATTTTGATATATTTGCAGGCTAATTTAGCGCATTTTGCACAATTACGAAAATAATTCTTACTCTGATAAATGAAGGTAAACGAAGTCAAAGTCATTGCCGAGGCAATGCTCGAAAAGAAAGGTCAGGAGGTTCTTTCCCTGAACCTCAAGAAGATAGGAACGGCCATTTCCGACTATTTTGTCGTCTGCAACGCGGACTCCACCACCAACGTTCTCGCAATCGCGGACAATGTGGAAGACAGGATGATTGAGCGCTGCCGCCGCAAGGTAATCCGCTCCCAGGGCAGGGAAAACGCCCTCTGGGTCATTCTTGACTACGGTGACATCGTAGTGCACGTATTCCAGACCGCTTACCGCTCTTTCTATCGCCTGGAGGATCTTTGGGCGGATGCGGTGCGCACGGACTGGAATGACGAAGCGGCAGAATAGGGGACATTTATCCGTAGAAACCGCCTACTATAGAACACTCGCAAAATGGCAGAGAAAAAGAAAAACAACGGGAACAGGAACCGGAAAACAAAGATTGTCACCATCAATCTTTCCTGGATTTATATACTCATCATCGGATTTATCGTGTGGATGCTTTGGCCGGGCAATTCGGACAGGGCGAATCCTCAGAAGATAGAATGGGAAGAGGTGCAGCAGATGGCGCTTGAGGGGGACATTCAGGAGATTGACTTTGTCCGCAACGACTTCGAAGGCAAGATTAAGGTGCGTCCGGACAGGCTTTACAAATATGAGTCTAAATTCGGGGGACAGGTTCCCAGGAAATCGCCGCATTTCTTCTTCCTCGTCTCCGGCAGTTTCAATGCAGAAGAGATGTTCGGAGCGCTTAATGCGCAGATTCCGCAGGAAAGCGAGCGCTTCAAGCTTGTTATGGAGAACAATGACAAGACCTGGGTTGACATCCTGAACTGGCTGCTCTGGCCTGTTCTTCTGATTCTTTTCTGGGTGTTCATGTTCCGCGGAATGGGCAAGTCTATGGGCGGCCCGGGAAACGGAGGCGGAATATTCGGCGTGGGCAAAGCTCCGGGCAAACTGGTTGACAACAAGGACAAAACCAAGGTAACCTTCAAGGATGTAGCTGGACTGTACGGTGCGAAGGAGGAGGTTGTGGAAATCGTTGATTTTCTAAAAAATCCGAAGAAATATACCGCTCTCGGCGGCAAGATTCCGAAGGGGGCGCTGCTTGTAGGGCCTCCGGGGACGGGAAAGACTCTGCTCGCCAAGGCTGTGGCCGGAGAGGCGGATGTACCGTTCTTCTCGATTTCAGGCTCGGACTTCGTGGAAATGTTCGTCGGTGTTGGAGCATCGAGGGTGCGCGACCTGTTCCGTCAGGCGAAGGAAAAGGCTCCGTGCATCGTGTTCATCGACGAGATTGACGCCGTCGGACGGGCAAGAAGCAAGAACGGAGGCTTCACTTCAAATGACGAGAGGGAAAACACCTTGAATCAGCTGCTTACTGAAATGGACGGATTTGACACAAATTCCGGTGTCATAATCCTCGCCGCAACCAACCGTGCCGACATCCTCGACAAGGCTCTTCTCCGCGCAGGCCGTTTCGACCGGCAGATTCACGTCGAACTTCCGGATCTCAAAGAGAGGGAGGAGATATTCAAAGTTCATCTCAAGGGCATAAAGCTCACCGATGACTTCGATGTGGAATTCCTCGCCAAACACACGCCGGGATTCTCGGGAGCCGACATCGCAAATGTCTGCAATGAGGCGGCACTCACGGCCGCGAGACACGGCAAGCACAAAGTTGACAGGCAGGATTTTCTCGATGCAGTTGACAGGATAATAGGCGGACTCGAACGACGGGACAAGATAATCACTCCTGAAGAAAAGAAGTCAATAGCCCATCACGAGGCAGGTCACGCTGTCGTAAGCTGGCTGCTTCCTCACGCGAACCCTCTGTTTAAGGTTACGATTGTTCCGCGCGGACAGGCGCTCGGAGCAGCGTGGTATCTCCCGGAGGAGCGTCAGCTGATGACAAAAGACCAGATGACTGACGAAATGTGTTCGCTCATAGGTGGCCGCGTCGCTGAGGAAATCGTAAACGGGCAGCCTTCCACCGGAGCGTTGAACGACCTTGAGAGACTGACGAAAATGGCCTACAGTATGGTCTGCTACTACGGAATGAGCGAAAAAGTCGGAACTCTGTCTTTCTACGACTCCACAGGCTCACGGGGATATGAACTGACCCGCCCTTACAGCGAGAAAACAGCTGAGGTGATGGACGAAGAAGTCAAGCGCCTGGTTCAGGAAATTCACGACAAAACGCTGGAAATCCTCACTGAACACCGGAAGGAATTCCTGGAGGTGGCGGCTCTGCTGCTTGAAAAGGAAGTGATTTTCGCAGACGACCTTGAGCGTATTCTCGGACCGCGCACAGTGCCGGACAACAGCCAAAGCCGTCAGGACGAAAAGACTGCCGGAGTTCAGGAAGATAAAGAGAAAGATAAGGATAGGAATCCGGAGGAGGATACAGTTCACGAAAAAGACGCTGACCAATGAAAAATCTGATAGTCAGGACAGTCTCCGGGCTTGTTTTCCTGGCAGTGATGCTTCTGGCATTGCTGTCGGGAGACTGGTTTGAAGGAGGCAAGTACATCTTCGCGGCCGTGATGATGTTCGCCCTTGTGGTGATGATGGCGGAGTTTTTCCGTATGACTATGGGAGATGTCTACAAGGTTTCGAGGATAATCGCCATCGTCGGCGGTTGCCTTATGTTTCTGGTGACTTTCCTTGTCCAGTCGACGGAGAGATTCACCGGGCGTTTCATCGCGCTTGCCTTCATTCCCTTGTTCATAGTTATGATCAATTCGCTCTATGTCAAGGACAAAAAGGACTTCGGCCAGTTTGCGAACATCTACACCGGTCTGCTCTACATCGCCGTCCCGTGGACACTGCTGAATTTTGTCGCATTCGATTCGCTGCATAATTTCAACGGCCTTGTGCTGCTCTGTATGTTCGTGATCATCTGGGCTTCAGACATCGGGGCCTATGTTTTCGGGAGCACGCTCGGACAGAAGTACGGTCCGAAACTCTTCCCGTCGGTTTCACCGCACAAGTCGTGGATCGGCTGCATAGGCGGATTCGCCTGCGCGCTCGGAATCGCCTACGGGATGCACTGCCTTGACTGGCTGCCGTTCTGCGAAATAAGCTGGTACCATTGCCTCGCGATAGCAGCGATAATGAATGTCGCCGGGGTTTATGGAGACCTCATCGAATCCCAGTGGAAACGCCACTGCGGACTCAAAGACTCCGGAAACATAATTCCGGGACACGGCGGAATGCTCGACCGGTTCGACAGCGCCCTCGTTGCGATTCCGGCTGCCACCGTCTACATGATGTGCTTCGATATACTCTGATTGTCAGAGATATATATATGAGAGACGACTATACTGTTTAGAGGCTATTGGAGGATAGACTATGAGAATACATAAGGACTGTTACAAGACAATCGCTGTGGTGTGGCTGATCTGCCTCATCCTGCTTTTTCTGATATGGCGTTTCCTGTATGGACTGCTTTATGTCGCGATTCCGCTGTCCGCGGTGCTGCTGTTCATGATGGGCTTCATCACCTATTTCTTCCGGCTGCCCAGGCGCGAAACAGTTCCAGGGGAAAATGTGGTGACTGCTGTCGCCGACGGGGAGATTGTCATTCTCGAAAAGGTCTATGAGCCCGAATACCTCAAGAGAGAGTGCATCCAGGTGTCGATTTATATGAACTTCTTCAACGTCCACGTCAATTTCTGGCCTATGGACGGGGTTGTGAGCTACTACAAATATCATCCGGGAAAATACTACCTCGCCTTTCTGCCCAAAGCTTCCGAACTCAACGAACACTCGTCCGTGGGAATGAAGAACTCGCACGGAGAGATTCTGTTCAAACAGCTCGCGGGAACGTTCGCGAGGCGCATTGTCTGTAACGCAAAGCCGGGAAATGCGGAGAAGAAAGGAGAATTGTGCGGAGTAATCAAATTCGGGTCAAGAATAGACATGTATCTTCCGCTCGATGCCGACATAAAAGTCGAAATCGGCGATGACGTAAGGGCTTGCGAGACGGTCATCGCGGAACTTAAGTAAGTGGCCAGGCGCCCTCCGGACGCAGCGTTATGGCAGTTGCAGCGTTATTGTAAAAGACTATGGCAGAAATATTTATAATCGTTTTTCTCATCCTTCTCAACGGAATCTTTTCGATGTCCGAAATCGCGATGGTTTCTGCGCGGAAATCCAGCCTGCAGAGCGAGGCGGAAAACGGAAACGCGAAGGCAAAGCGGGCACTGAAACTTGCCGGAGAGCCTGACAAATTTCTCTCGACCATACAGATCGGAATAACTCTCATAGGAATCCTCACCGGTATCTTTTCCGGAAACGAGATTGCAAGGGCGCTCGGTGGGGTTTTTGAAAAATGGGGAGTCCCGGCAGGCACAGCGAGCGGGCTGGCCAAGACCCTGATAGTCATAATCGTCACCTATTTCTCAATAGTTCTCGGAGAACTTGTGCCCAAGCGTATCGGAATGAGCAGGGCGGAGAAAGTGGCAAAGGCGATGGCTGGTCCGATGCAGTTGCTTTCAAGGATTGCGTCCCCCTTCATATGGATTCTTTCAAAAAGTACCGCCGGGGTGGCGAAAATGCTGGGAATCAAGGAGAATGACACCAACGTCACAGAGGACGAAATCATATCGCTCGTTCAGGAAGGCACCGAGGATGGGGAAGTTTCGGAAGTTGAACAGGACATCGTGGAGAGGGTATTCACCCTCGGAGACCTCAGCGTGAACACGATAATGACCTCACGTCAGGATATAGTCTGGCTGGACAAGACTATGACTGAAGGACAGGTGAGGGAAGTGATTGAGGAGAACATTTACGAGGAATATCCGGTCTGTGACGATGACCTCGACCACGTCATAGGCGTGCTGAACATCAAGGATTTTCTGCGCAGCTATGCCAAGGACGGATTTGATCTGGTGAAACTGATGCGCGAGCCTGTCTATTTCCACGAGAATATGACCGTCTATAAGGTTCTGGAAGAAATGAAGATCAAGCGCATCTCCCGCGCCCTCGTGTGCGATGAGTTCGGAGCGCTCTGCGGCTTCATTTCGCTTAAGGACATTATGGAGGCGCTTGTGGGCAATGTGAACGATGACGGGGAAGACGAGCCC
>CAVEHG010000084.1:0-6953 GCA_963615405.1 bacterium
GACAACTCCGAATCCCTGACATAGTGCAGAGCCTCGACAATCCGTCGCTTGCCGTCAGGAATCCTGTCGATGATTTTCCTGTACTTCTCAAAACTGCCGTAAGGCTCGCCGGCGATTATCAGCTGATAGCTGTCGTCCAGCCCGGCAAACGCCTCAAGCAGAATGTCCAGCCCCTTGTATTCGCGGATCAGCCCGAAAAACAGCAGATTCTTCTTTCCGTGCTCAAGTCCCAGCCGGCACTCCGCATCTTCCCGGGGCATCTTCTTCCCGAAGTGCGAGTAGAGCGGATGTTGAATCACCGCGAACCTTGCGTCCGGCTTCAGTTTCAGCAGGTCTTTCGAGACCTCTCCGCAGAGGGTGACGTAGCCGTCGCAGCCGGACAGGAAATATTTTGTGAGGGGAGCATCGAAGAAATGCGGCTCGTGCGGGACGACGTTGTCGAGAATCCCGATGACCCTGCAGCTGCGCCTCATCCTGCGGCAGACATATCCCAGAGAGGGCGCGAACCACGACATCCAGTAGCGGACAATCAGCAGGTCCGGTTTCCACTCCCGGATTGCCTTCACTGTCCTTAGGTAGGAGAAAGGATTGGCCGTGTCCAGCACGGATGTGCTCCGTACCGGCACGGCCTCATCGTCCTCCGTCACTTTCTGTGTCTTGCCCGGGAAGAGAAATTCCGGATACTGCCTCGTGAAATTGAAGGCTTTGACATCGTTTGTCTTGCCCAGTTCTTCAAAAAGGCAGGCGTTGAACTGGGAAATCCCTCCTCTGTAGGGGTAAAAACAGGACAGCAGCGCTATTTTCAAACTCTAGTTTTTACCTTTTTCAGCGACATATTCCTCGTTCAGCCCGGCAATGACCTCGTCGGTGATGTCGAGTGTGGCGTCGCCGGTGATGACCGGAGCACCGCCCTGATTGGTGAGGATCATCGCATATCCCATAGTCTCGTTGTATTTGTCGAGCCAGGTTTTGATTGCGTCGGCGAGCTGGTTCATCATCACAATCTGCTCCTCCTGAATTTCGCCCTGTTTCTGCTGGGCATAGGCATTGAAGTCGTCCTGAGCCTTCTGAAGCTTCTGACTCTGGACTTCGGCCACTGAACGAGTCATCAGGCCCTTGTCCATCTTATCCTGAAAATCCTTGATGTCCTTTTCGAGTTTCTTTCCTCTCCTGTTGACCTCGGCCTGAATGTTCTGAACCTTGGTCTCCACGACTGAACGCTTGTCGTTAGCCATGTCGTATTCCTGAAGAATCCTGTCAAGCTGGACATAAACGATGTCGCCCGCGTGTGACACGGTCTCGGTCTCGGCAGCTTCAGCTCCATCCGCCGCCTTTTTGTTGTTTCCGACAAGGAAGAGTGTGCCGAAAACAATTGCGGCAACAAGGGATATAACGCTGATAGTCAGTGTTATAATTTCATTTTTTTTCATTATCTGTAATTTTTTTTGTTTTGTCTATTGAACTCTGTGACATTCTGTAAAACTCCGGAAACCGGTTACAACCCACAAATATATGAAAATATATTGATATCCACCCCTCCGCGTCCGGCAATTTTCGGCTCTATATTGGGGGACGTGTCATTCCCCAATTGGGGCGAAGTCTCCGTCGTTCTATGATATGTTACTTTATTTCAGACAGTTGAGATATGCCTGTATCGTATTTTCGAGTCCCATATATATTGCGTCGCAGATGAGTGCGTGTCCTATCGAAACCTCGTCGGTCCAGGGAATCGTCTTTATGAAATATGCGAGGTTGTCGAGATTCAGATCGTGCCCGGCATTCAGCCCCAGACCGCATTCCCTTGCCTTTTGAGCTGCCTTGAGATAGGCCTCGACCGCCTTTTCGGGGGAGTGGGGGAACATTTCGGCATATCCCGCCGTGTAGAGCTCGACCCTGTCGGCACCGCATTCCGCCGCGCCCTCGACCATCAGCGGATCAGGATCCACGAAAATTGAGGTTCTGATTCCGCAGGCCTTGAATCCGGAGCACATTTCGGTGAGGAATGTCTTGTTTTTCAGCGTATTCCATCCTGCGTTGGAGGTAAGCGCGTCTTCCGCGTCTGGCACCATTGTCACCTGATCGGGCCGCACTTCCCTGACCAGTTCCACGAACTGCGGTATCGGGTTCCCCTCTATGTTCAGTTCAGTCCTGACGAGGGGACGGATCGCGCGCGCGTCCGCGTACCTTATGTGTCTCTCGTCAGGTCTCGGGTGAATCGTGATCCCCTGCGCCCCGAATTTTTCGCAATCCATCGCCGCCTTCTCCACATCGGGGACATTTCCGCCACGGGAGTTTCTCAAAGTGGCGAACTTGTTTATGTTGACGCTCAGTCTTGTCATCGTCAGTTGTCCTTTTGTTCTTTTATCCGGCATTCCCGCCGTCTCAGGCTCGTACAAACCGGATGCAAAAATATGCATTATTGTTCAAATCGTGTCAATAAATTGCTAATTTTGCAAGTTGTCCCGTTGGTTTTTCGACCGCATTGACTCCACGGACGCACAGATATTGAACTCAAGTTTCGCAAGCGTGAAACTTAAGTAGTGAACTTATGATTGCGATTTTTTACAGAAATCCGGAACTTCTCGAAACCCCGTCGTTCCTCTCGCTCCGAAAGAGACTCTCTGAAGCGGGTCTTGAACCCGTCACGGTTTGCGAACGGGAGACTGCTGCAGGCGCGTACGCGGGGAATGCCCGATTTTCCGGCGAGGCTTGTGATGTCGGTGAGGCCGGGGGCAGCGGTGTCCGTGGCGGGAACATTCTCGCGGAATCGTCGCTTATCGTGAGCCTCGGGGGAGACGGGACATTTCTTTCGGCAGCAAGGCTGGCCGCCCCTCTCGGCATCCCGGTGCTCGGCGCAAATATGGGCAGGCTCGGTTTCCTTTCCGAAAACCGGCCGGAGGATGTCGCTGAGGCCATCATACGCGGTGACTACCGGGTTGAAGACAGTCCCGTCCTTTCGGCTGAACTTCGTTCTGCGGACGGGGAATGCCGTTCCGGAATTCTCGCTCTGAACGAAATCACCGTGCACAGATCCGGACCGGCTATGATCGGGGTGGACGCTTCCATAAACGGGAATCTGCTCCCGACTTACTGGGCTGACGGACTCATTGTCGCGACGGGAATCGGTTCCACGGCATATTCCCTCAGCGCAGGCGGCCCGATCGCGTTTCCCGATTCGGGGGTTCTGCTTGTCACTCCGATATCTCCGCATAATCTCAATGTCCGTCCTCTCATAATCCCGGAATCTTCGTCCGTGGAACTCCGCTTCCGTTCAAGAGACCCGGAACTCGTCCTTTCTGCGGACAATGTCAATTTCGCGATTGCGGGCGATTCGGCCGTGAGAGTCGGGGTGGCACAGTTTTCGCTCAAAAGGGCGAGGCTTCGCGATACCGGCTTCATAAATGCTCTTACAAGCAGGCTTTATTGGGGCGAAGATGTCAGAAATCATTAGTCAGTCTCTATGGAAAATAAAGCTACTGTTCCTGTTCACGTGTCCATCATTATGGACGGCAACGGACGCTGGGCCAAGGCTCGCGGAAAAGAACGGATATACGGCCATTTCGAGGGTGTGGAGTCAGTGCGCGCCTGCACCGAGGCCTGCGTGGAGGACGGAGTGAAATATCTTTCGCTCTATGCGTTCTCGGAGGAGAATTGGAACCGTCCGGAAGAGGAGGTCAGCGGGCTGATGTCCCTGATGGCGCGGTGTATGGCGAACGAACTGCCGACTTTTCTGAAAAACGGGGTGCGTTTCGTCGTGCTCGGGCACCGTTCGCGCCTGTCTGACGAGCTGAATGCGACGATAGACGACTGTATGGAGAAGACCCGGGACGGGAAGAACCTCACGCTTATTCTTTTTATGAGCTATTCCGGCAAATGGGATATCTTCCAGGCCGCCAGGCGTATGGCAATTGAAGCGGCTGAGTCGCCGGAAGCCCTTGAGAGACTGAAGGTTGCGGATCAGTCGTTTTTTGACGGCTACCTTGTGACTGCAGGCATCCCGGAGCCGGATCTCATCATCCGCACTTCCGGAGAAACCCGCCTGAGCAACTACCTTCTCTGGCAGGCGGCATATTCCGAATTTCTTTTCACCGACACGCTCTGGCCGGATTTCCGCAAAAAAGAGTTTCGGGAGGCGTTGGAAAGCTATGCCAGGCGCGACCGCCGGTATGGCAAAGTGAAATAAATTGCATATATTTGCAGATTGTACACAACGCGCACGTGGCTGTACGCCGCGAATTGAGACGAAATATTAAGGTTTGAAGATAGATGGCGATTAAATTCAGATTTCTGTTTTGCACGGCAGTCCTGCTGATTCTTTCGGGGGCGGTTGCTCAGGCGCAGTCCGGACTGTCCGTGGATTACGGCAATCCTCAGAAATATGTCGTCGGCGGAGTGACCGTCGAGGGCAACAGTTATGTGAACAGCGATCAGATTGTCCAGCTCAGCGGTCTGCGTGCTGGAATGGATGTGACGGTCCCGAGCGATTTCTTCTCTCTCCTCATCGACAAGATGTGGCAAAGACGCTATTTCGAGGATGTTACCGTGTCCATCGACTCGCTCAGCGCGGCCCGCGACACGGCTTTCTTCAAGATTACGGTGGCAGAGCGTCCGAGGGTCTCGAAGTGGACCTTCTCCGGCATCAAGAGCGGTGACCAGAAGGATCTTCAGGAAAGGCTCAATCTCAAGTCGGGCGGAGTTTTCTCCGACTATGTGGCCAAAACCTCGACCGACATCATCAAGCGTTTCTATGACGAAAAAGGCTACAATAATGCGACGGTTGACATCCAGACGAGGAGAGACACTCTCGTGAGGGGCGCAATCCGCGTAAACTTCGCCATAAGCAGAAACGAGAGGGTCAGAATCAAGAAGATAGACTTCGGCGGAATCTATGATGTCAAGGAGTCGAAGCTTGTCAAGTCAATGAAGAAGACCAGGGACAAACGCCTCCAGAACTTCTTCAAATCCAAGAAATTCAACGAAACCGAGTACAAGAACGACAAAAAGGGTCTCATAGAGGCCTTCAACGAGGCGGGTTACCGCGACGCGAGGATTCTCAGCGACACGGTCTATTTCGTCGAACCCGGCAAACTTGAAATTGACTTCAAGATAGACCAGGGAAAGAGATATTATTTCAGGGACATAACCTGGACAGGAAACTCCGTCTATCCTGCGGAGGCCCTGAACGAAATTCTTCAGATCAAGAAGGGCGATGTCTATGATGTGGTCACAATGGAGAAGCGTCTTTTCGGCGGCGGAAAGCAGAATGAATACGATGTTTCCAAACTCTACCGTGACAACGGCTACCTGTTCTTCAATCTTCAGCCTGTAGAGCTGAATGTAGTCGGGGACTCTGTAGATGTGGAGATGCGCGTGGTGGAAGGCAAGCAGGCGACACTTAACAACATAATAATCAACGGCAATGACCTCACCAATGAAAAGGTTGTGCGCCGTCAGGTGTTCACCCGTCCGGGCTACCTTTTCAGCCAGACCGACTTCGAACGCTCCATCCGTGAAATCGCTTCCATGGGACAGTTCGATCCGGAGGCGATCGCAGACCCGAACAAGGGATATTCCATAATCCCGAATCAGAACAACAACACTGTCGATGTCGTATATAATGTGACAGAGAAGCCTTCAAGCCAGCTTGAACTTTCCGGAGGATGGGGAGGAAACACATTCGTTGCGACGGTCGGCGTAAGTTTCAACAACTTCTCGACGCACCGGTTCTTCGACAAGACGGCCTGGAGACCGGTTCCGCTCGGCGATGCGCAGAACCTCGCGTTCAGGTTCCAGACCAACGGTACCTACTACACTTCGCTCTCGGCAAGTTTCTCCGAGCCGTGGCTGTTCGGCAAGAAGCCGACCTCGCTGAACCTCTCGCTCTACTACACGAGACAGACCAACTCCTACCTCGCGTTCAACATCCTGAACAACGACCAGTATATGGAGGTCTATGGATTCGCAGCCGGAATCGGAAACCGTCTGAAGTGGCCTGACAACTATTTTGTGCTCTACAACCAGTTGAGCTGGCAGACCTACAAGCTCAAGGACTGGCAGTACAACTTCCTGTTCAACACCGGTATCTCTCACAACCTCAGCTATCTGGTGAGCCTGTCACGAAACTCCACCGACCAGCAGATTTATCCGCGTCAGGGCTCGGATTTCTCGATTTCCCTTCAGCTGACCCCGCCTTATTCGCTGCTGCGCAAAAAGGATTACGGCAATCTTGACGAGGACGGCAACCCGACGAGAGTTAGCAATCCGAAGGACATCGACTACAGTCTCCAGTCTTCGGAAACCCGCTACAGATGGATCGAATATCACAAATGGCAGTTCAAGGGTGCGGTCTATACGAAACTGGTCGGAGACCTCGTCCTTATGACGCGTGCGCAGTTCGGATTCCTCGGCTACTACAACCGCAAATGGGGATATTCTCCGTTCGAGGGCTTCCGCGTCGGCGGTGACGGTATGTCCGGCTACGACACCTACGGTTCCGACATTATCTCCCTGAGGGGTTATGAGAACTATTCGCTCACCCCGACGAGCACTTCGCAGTACAACACTTCCGGAAACTATTATGCCGGAAATGTCTATGACAAGTTCACCGTCGAACTCCGCTACCCTGTCGTCCTACAGCCGCAGTCGACGATTTATGCGTTGCTCTTCCTTGAAGGAGGTAACTGCTGGAGCGACCTGCGTGACTTCAACCCGTTCCAGATCAAGCGTTCTGCGGGTGTCGGCGTGAGGGTTTACCTCCCGATGATCGGTCTGCTCGGAGTTGACTGGGGATATGGATTCGACGATTCCGTGAACGGAAAGAGCCAGTTCCACTTTGTCATCGGTCAACAGTTCTGATGATTTGCGGACGGCCCGGAATGATATGGAAACAGTCGGAAATGATATGAATATATAAAGAAAACAATATGACAATGAAAAAGATTATTTTTGTGGCA
>CAVEHG010000085.1:0-6940 GCA_963615405.1 bacterium
CAAGAAGTGTGTAAAAAAGAATCTTTTTCATGATTAATGATTGCTGAATTATTTATAACTAAATTTATGACTTTGACTGTCGGTAGGAATCAGCCAGCATTCAAGATGATGGCTTAATAATATATCGACTGCTTTATCTTGTTGTCCGAGTTCTGTACTGCATCCTGAGGGATGGGGAAGACCGGATATACGCCGTCGGGGAATTTTGCCAGCCACTCCTTGACTTCCCGTCCCTTTTCGTCAGGATATCCGTCCGGAGCGGTGCGGTCGGAGTGTCCGGTGCCGTTGCCCCATTTTTCGTAGTAGTCGCTCATAGTCCCGAGGTCTCCCCAGCGGAGCATATCCCAGTACCTTATGTCCTCCATCGCCAGTTCCACTCTTCTTTCGTGTTTTATGGCCTTCAGGAGTTCTTCGTCGGTGGTGTAGACGACATCCGGAAGCGGAGTGTCCGAAATTGTCATCTTCTGGAAGTAGCGTTTCGGGTCAACCTTCGAACTGTTGGCTGCCCTCTGCCGCACGAGGTTGATGTACTTGACGGCCTCGGTGACATTTTTCTCCGCCGTGCCCATAAGTGAGGCTTCCGCATAGAGAAGGTAGGCGTCAGCGGTCCTGAACATCGTGAGGTTGAACGCCAGGTTGCCGTCCGGAGTCCTTTCGGAAAGCGGGACATAGATCTTCCTGTTGTGGTAGCCGTATCTCGCGTTTCCACCGATGTTGAATCCCTTTTCGAACTGGTCCTCCTCGCATATCACTGTGTATATGAGTCTCGGGTCGCCGTCTTCGAATTCGTTGACAAGATCCTGGGTCGGGTTGTTGTAGCCCCATCCGCCGTCGTCGCGGCTTGTCTGGAACTGAGGCATGACCGTCCCGTATCCGCCCTCTCCCGGAGTGCGCCAGTATTCCTGCTCTCCGAAAGGAATCTCGAAAATCCTTTCCGGCGTGAAGCGGACATCCATCCCGAACAGGTCGGCGTAGTCCGGCGTGAGGGAATAGGTGTCGTTTTCAATGAGATCCCTCAGTACAACTGCTGCCTCGTCGTATTTTTTGTTGAACATATACGAGCGGGCAAGAAGCATCTGCGCGGCCCCTCTGGTTATCCTTCCCCTGTCAGACTCGTCATATTCGAGCCTTTTCGGCAGAACGGGAATCGCCTCCTGGAGATCCTTTTCAATCTGGGCCCAGATGACGCTCCTGTCAACGCTCTCGTAGAGATCCGGGGTGATGTTGCTCACCGTGGCCCGGGTGAAGTAGGGAACATCTCCGAACACGGTCACAAGATACCACGAGAAGAAGGCCCTGATGAACTTCATCTCGCCCCTCATCCGTTCAAGGTAGTTGTAGCCGGTCGGGGATTCCTCCGAGAATGACTTGTCCGCCGTTTTTTCAAGCATAAGGTTCGCCCTTGTCAGCCCCTTGTAGCAGGGATTCCAGAAGCGGTACGTCATGTTGCTGTTCGGCAGAATGTTGTACTCTATGTTGTTCTTGATGTCGATTCCCTCATTCTCAGACGCACCGCCCTTGGTGGCATCCTGGGTCATCATATTCCCGACCATAAAGCGTCCGCTCTGCATCTCTGAAATCCAGAAGGCCTGGTAGCAGTACGTCAGCCCGGTGTTGATTTCCTCCGTCGTTGTGTAGTAGGTCTCAAGGGTGAAAACGCCCTGGGGAGTCCTGTTCAGGAAGTCATTGCTGCAGCCGCCCAGAGTGAGCGCCGCCGTCATAATAATGAACAAAAACTGTCTCTTCATAGCCCTTAAAACTTAATGTTTACACCCATCTGAACGCTCTTGCACTGCGGATAGTTGCCTATGTCAACTCCGGTCGCCCTGTCCCAGCCGGAAGCCAGTTCGGGGTCGAGTCCGCTGTATTTTGTGAGAGTCAGCATATTGTTCAGCGCCACATACACTCTCGGAGTGAAATGTATCTTTTCGCACCATTTCCTCGGGAAGGTGTATCCGAGTTCTATGGTTTTCACCCTCAGGAACGAACCGTCTTCGACATAAAAGTCTGAAGCGCGGTAGTTGTCGTTCTTATCCACGCTCTTCAGAGCAGGATAGTCATTGATTCCGGAGCCTGCAGTCCAGGATTTCTTCAGTGTCCCGGCGAGCAGGTTCTGGTATCCGACCGGTTTGTAGCACCATTCCTTGAAGGCGTTGAAAATCTCATTTCCCTGCACTCCGTTGAGGATGATGTTGAGACTCACGCCATAGTACGAGCAGGAGAAATTGATTCCGTAATAGAAGTTCGGATGCGGAGATCCGAGATATGTTTTGTCGTAGTCGTCGATGACTCCGTCGGAGTTGACGTCCACGAACCTGAAATCTCCCGGATTCGCATAAGGCTGGAGCAGATCACCGTCCGCATTGGTGTACTCGGCCACTTCAGCCGGTGTCTGGAATATTCCGTCGGTCTTGTATCCGTAGAAATAGCCGATAGGCATATTTTCCACAGTCCTGCAGTAGCCGGTTACGGTGTAGTTTCCTCCACCGGAGTCCACGTACGGCAGCGCTCCGCCGAGGCTTATCACCTTGTTGCGGTTGAGCGTGAGATTGCCGCCGACTGAGTAGGAGAATTTGCCGACAGTGTCCTTCCAGTCAAGTGAAAGCTCGAATCCCGTGTTCTTCACCCGTCCGATGTTCTCCCACGGCGAATATGTTCCGAATATCGATGAAATCGGAATCTGAATGAGCATATCACGCGTATTCTTTACATAGAAATCTGCCGTGAGGGAGAGCCTGTCGTCGAAAAAATTGGCGTCCAGACCGACATCGAACGACTCTGTCTTCTCCCAGGAGACTTCGGGATTGCCCGCGTTTGTCGGACCGTATCCGGCAAGCACCGCCGTGCCCTGAAAAACGAACTCTTTGTTCCAGCCGGTTCCGACATAGGTGGAATACGCCGTGTTCGAAATTCTCTGGTTGCCGAGCTGTCCCCATCCTGCCCTGAGTTTCAGGTTTGTGATGAATGACAGCGCCGAACATTGTCTGAAGAATTGTTCATTGGAGATTTTCCACGCCCCGGAAACGGCAGGGAACACGCCCCATTTGTGTCCGTCGCCGAAGTTGGAGGAGCCGTCGGCTCGTACTGAAGCGGAAATGAGGTAGCGGTCGTCGAAGGAGTAGTTTGCTCTCGCGAAATATGAAAGCAGCGATGACTCGGATCCGATGCCCTGCACCTCGTCGCCTTCAGTGCCGGCGCCGACCCACTGGAAATTGCTCGTGTTGTTCGGCTGGCCCATCTTCAGCCCGGACAGATAGTCGCTTTTGTTGACTTCCATCTGATGGCCGAGGATGGCATTGACTGAGTGCCTTCCGAAGGAGTTGTTGTAGCTGAGGGTGTTGAGCCAGTTCAGCGAGTGGGATTTTGAGAAATACCTCCAGGCCTGCGCTTCATCGTTGTGGTCCTCCACATTGAGGTAATACACCGGGGTGAAGGAGTTCTGGTCATTGTTGAGAATTTCCAGACCGAGATTGGAATTGAATACGAGGGTCTTCTTGAGGAAGTACAGCCTTGCGAACGCGTTTCCCTGAACCCTGAATGTCGTGTTGCCGTTTCTGGTCTTGATGTAGCGGTCCTGCTCGGCATACGGGTTTTTGAAGTTGGACAGGCTGCTTGTACCGTAGTTGTTGAAGGCGTTGTCGTCATTCTTGTCCGGGTCGATGATGGGGAAGAGCGGGTCGGTTCTCAGGGCCGCTGCGACGAACCCCGATTTTCCGCTGTCATATCCTCCCTGCACCTTTTCGTTTGAAATGCTCAGGTTCTCTCCGAGAGTGAGCCATTCTTTCAGGTTGAGTTCCGTGTTTACGCGGAACGAGATTTTGTTGTACCCGCTTCTGCGGTCGATACCGTCCTGATCCACGTAAGAGCCGGAGAGGAAATAGGACATTTTCCCCGTGCTGCCCTCGGCCGAAAGGGAATAGTTCTGAAGAAGCGCGTTCTTGCGGTTTATGGCCTCCCACCAGTTGGTGTTGTATCCTTTGTCATATTCCTTCGTTATCTTCTTATACACAGCGCTGTTACTCCCGTAAACTTCTTCCGAAATCGCGAGATATTCGTCAGCGCCGGCGGGGGTCAGGTTTTTGACCGGATTCGAGAATCCGACATATCCGTCGAACGTGATGACTGCCTGTCTAGACGCGCCGTTGCCGCTTTTTGTCGTGACCATCACGACTCCGTTGGCCGCCCTCGTTCCGTAGATTGCGGCTGAGGATGCGTCCTTAAGGATTTCAATTGACGATATTTCGTTGGCGTTCAGGTAGTCTATTGAGCTGACCGGCGTACCGTCCACCAGATAGAGCGGGGTGTTGTCGTTCACTGTCCCGACACCGCGGATTCTGACCTGCATCCCTGCGCCAGGACGTCCGGAAGTCGGCGTGATGAGGACTCCGGCAGCCTGTCCCTGAATGCTGTTGGTGATTGATGTCGAAGGGAGATGTTCAAGCTTTTCTGTCGTGACCTTGGAAATCGACGAGGTGAGGTCGCGTTTTTTCACTACAGAGTAGCCGATGACGACCACTTCGTCAAGTTTCTGGCGGTCTTCCCTGAGAGTGACATCGTTGCCCGGCCCTTCGGCGGCCTGAAATTCAGTGTCGAGAAAGCCGAGAGCCGATGCGACAAGAGTCTGGCCCTCGCAGCCGTCCAGAGCCCATTTGCCGTTGATGTCGGATATTGTGCCGGTCTGCGTTCCCTTTATGAGAATGGCGGCGCCCATTACGGGCGCTCCATCCTCATCGGTGACTGTGCCGCTTGCCGTTTTTGCGGGAGCGGACTGCTGTTTCTGCTTTTTCGCGTTGTCTTCGGAGATTGTTACCGTACTCCGGAAGACATCATATTTCAGAGCAGTCCCGGCGAGAAGGTAGTCCATTAACGGTTTGAACTCAATCGGCCCGGAGATGCTCTTCGCGCTGATTCCGGACACCTTGGTGTCGGCATAGACGAACACGTAGCCGCTCTGCTTTTCGATGGCGTCGAAATACTCCTTGAGCGGCACCTGCTCCCTGGAAAAGCTGAAAGTGAAACTGTTTTGGGCTTCCGCCCCCAGAGACGACATCCCCAGGAGCAGAAGTATGATGATCAGTATTTTCTTCATATTTCGGGTTGGCTAAAAACCGAACATTCTTACTGCCGCGTATGTTTCAGCCTGTGTCATATACAGGTAGCCGTCAACCGGAGAGTAGCTCAGCGATGTCGGATAGCACATGGTGGCCTGGTCAAGTGTTCCGTCGATGCAGGTTGCGGCAGATGAGTTTCCGCACCAGGTTGAGACAGTGCCTGAAGTGACGTCAATCTTCCTTATGCAGTGGTTCCGGAAGTCGCTCACGAGAAGGTTTCCGTCGGAGTCAATCTCAATTCCGTTAGGCTCATTGAAGGTTGCGGTTTCCTTCGCTCCGTCAGTGTTGCCTTTTGTGCCCGGAACTCCGGCAAACACGGTGATGTTGCACTCCTGGTCGATTTTGCTGATGAAATGGCCGTACTGGTTGGCGACGTAGAGATTGCCTTCCGAGTCCATAGTCATCGCGGCAGGGAAATAAAGACAGGCAAGTTGCTCTTTTCTGCAGTTTCCTGTTGCGGAACCTGCATCCCAGCATCCTGCGACAAGATCCACGTAATTTGTGCTGAGGTTGACTTTTACTATGTAATTCTGACTGCTGGCGACATAGAGGTAATTCCTCTCTGAATCGTAGTAAAGTGCGATTGGCTCAGTGAAAGCCCATTTGTCAAAAGCGTATGTTCCGAAATTCGGTCCCCAGGTCGGATGCGGGCAGACTTCAACTCCTGCCGTGTTTCCCCACGGGTCGTTGATCGGGTCCCTTCTGTTGCCGAAGGTGCTGACCTCTCCGTCCTTGATCTTGCGGACAGCGTTGTTGTAGCGGTCGGCGACGAAGAATGTCCCCTCTCCGACATACTCGATGTCCATAGGATGGCTGAACTTCGCTTCTGTCAGTGCTCCGTCGGCAAAGTTTTCAGCGGTGTCCCAACCCTTTTCGATGTATGCCCCGGCAAATATGGAAACCTGCGGGTCCTCACCTCTTGTAAGTTTCTTTATCGTGCAGGTGAGTTCCTCGGCGATATAGACATTGTTGTCGGCGTCGAATGCCAGCCCCACGGGGTAGCCGAAGGTGGCATCTTTTGCGTTCACTGTGCCAGACTGAAAACCTGAAGCTCCTTTGGTGAGCGTCTGAAGCTTGATTTCCTTCTTCTCGCAGATGAGTGTTCCGAGATCTATGCACTCGTTGCGAAGAGCCTCAAGAGAGGCGGCGTTGGTGTAGCTGAGCGAAAGCCCGTCGGCGTTCGTGACCTCAAGGCTGAATCCGGAGGCGTATGTGCCCGGCCAGATCACGAAGCAGTAGGAACTTCCCTTTTCAAGGGTTCCGGAAAGCGTGACTGATGCGCCAGGTGAATTGAATGATTTGACGGTCGGAACGTCGCCGCTCACATTCAGGACCGCTTCTCCGGCGAGAGCGTTGGAGCCGCCTGCCGCGGTAAGTTTCACGTTTGTGATTCCGTCGCTGCCTGCTGTGAATTTGAGATATGTGACGGCATTTTTGAAATAGAGGTCTGTGGTGGAAGTCCGTGACACCGCGATGGCTGCAGCCGGGTCAAAGCTTCCCTTGACTGCGCTCTGGGCGGAAGGCAGAGTGACTGATGCCTCGTCTGATGAAGAAGAGAGAGTGAATGAGGCGTTGTAAGGATATATTGCCAGATATTCCGCCGCGTCTGCCGCAAGTCCCGTGAACTCGGCCTTCAGACCGTCTTCGCTGACTGAACTTGCCTGAAACTCCTGTGGAGTGGTTGTTCCTGAGGCATAGACCCCGATTTTGTCGGATGTGCTCCAGAGAATGTTGAGGTCTGCGTCAAAAACCGTTTTTGTCGGCGAGCAGGTGCTTGCCGAGAAGGTTTTCTGAATCAGAACATCATCGTTCTGGGGGGTGGTAGGAAC
>CAVEHG010000086.1:0-6858 GCA_963615405.1 bacterium
TTTCTCTTCCAAAAGACGGGGGACTGATTCCGGAAAGCATACCGGAGGACGTGCTCCACAGTTATGAAAAAATTCCTACGAACGTTTTTGAGGAACCGACAGACGCGAGCGAAGCCATTGCGGATGTGATTGTCGATGCCATAAATGCCAACGGAGGTAAATTAAAACTCGGACTCAGTACTGGATCTTCTCCGAGAACTCTCTTTAATATCCTCGCGGAAAGACAGGCCAGGGGACTCGTTTCGTTCAAAGATGTCGAAGTCTTCAGTACAGACGAATACTATCCGTGCACAGGGATTGAAAAGTCAAGCCGCAATACCTATCTCCACGAGGAGCTTATCAATCTCGCTGACTTTCAGGAACAAAATGTCCACTTCCCGGACGGATCCGTGAAAAGGGAAGAAATCGGGGCATACTGCGCGGGATATGACAGAATGGCGAGAAATCTCGACATTCTCGTGATGGGCATAGGCGAGCACGGCCAGGTCGGGTTCAACGAGGCCGGTTCTTCAGACAAGAGCCGCACAAGGGTTGTTCTGCTCGGCCACAAGTCCCGCAACCGTCAGGCGAAGAACTTCAAGGGCAATGTGGATCTCACGCCGAAGACCGCCCTCACCATGGGCATAAACACAATGCTTTCAGCCAAGAAAATCATTCTGATGGCCTGGGGCGAGGACAAGGCTGCCGCCGTTCAGAGCATCGTGGAGGGTGGAATGGACAACGCCTTCCCGGCATCTCTTCTCCAGAGACACGAAGACGTGACCTTCTATGCGGATGAAAACTCGTCAGCGAACCTCACACGCTTCGTCGCTCCTTGGCTCGTGGGACCGTGCGAATGGACGCCGAAGTTCATCAGGAAAGCTGTGGTGTGGCTCTGTGGACAGGTTCACAAGCCTATTCTGAAGCTCACCCACAAGGACTATCTCGACAATTCCCTCGGAGAACTGCTCGAGCTCAAGGGTCCTTACGACAAAATCAACATAAACGTATTCAATGACCTCCAGCACACCATCACCGGCTGGCCGGGCGGAAAACCTAACGCGGACGACAGCACAAGACCGGTGTCTTCCACTCCGTTCCCTAAAAAAGTGGTCATCTTCTCTCCGCATCCTGACGACGATGTGATTTCTATGGGAGGAACGTTCATCCGCCTCGTTCAGCAGGGGCACGATGTGCATGTGGCCTACGAGACCTCGGGCAATGTGGCGGTTCACGATGACGTGGTTCTCCAGCACATGGACGCGATCCACGAGCTCGGCTACGGAGACGATTTCGACAAGGTGAAGGCCATCATCGCCACGAAACGCCCGGGAGAACCGGAGCCCCGCGAACTTCTGAACATCAAGGCGGCCATCCGCCGTTCCGAGGCGCGCGCCGCTGTCCGTTCATTCGGTCTGAACGCCGACACGAATGCGCATTTTCTCAACCTTCCGTTCTATGAGACCGGCGGAATCAAGAAAGGCGAGAGGACACAGAAGGACATAGACATCATTCTCGACCTGCTCCACAAAGTTCAGCCGGATCAGATTTATGTGGCTGGCGACCTCGCTGACCCTCACGGGACCCACAGGGTCTGCACGGAGGCAGTCCTGGAGGCTCTGCACCAGTGTGAGGGCGAAGACTGGCTCAAAAACTGCCACGTATGGCTCTACAGGGGCGCTTGGATGGAGTGGGAGCTCGGCCGCGTCGATATGGCGGTTCCTTTGAGCCCAGACGAACTCATCAAGAAGAGGCACGCTATTTACAGGCACCTGAGCCAGAAGGACATCGTGCCGTTCCCGGGCGAGGACAGCAGAGAGTTCTGGCAGCGCGCCGAAGAGAGGACGCAGAACACTGCCCGACTGTACGATGAGATGGGTATGGCTGAATATCAGGCCATTGAAGTCTTCGTAAAACTTTTTTGAATCGGCAATAAAATTTTGGAATATGAGAGTAATTATCGAAAATACTGATGCGCAGGGCGCTGTTTGGGCTGCACGGTATATTGTGTCGCGGATTAAGGCAAAGGCTGCCGTGACGGACAAACCTTTCGTTCTTGGGTTGCCGACGGGTTCAACCCCCCTCGGAACTTACAGGGAACTTATCAGAATGAACAAGGCCGGCGAGGTTTCGTTCAAGAATGTCATCACATTCAATATGGACGAGTATGTGGGGCTGCCGGAGTCACATCCTGAGAGTTACCACAGCTTTATGGCACACAATTTCTTCGACTACGTAGATGTACCGAAGGAGAATATCAACATCCTCAACGGCAACGCTGCAGACCTCGAAGCCGAGTGCGCGTCCTATGAGGAGCGGATAAAGGCCGCCGGCGGAATCGACCTCTTTATGGGCGGAGTCGGTGAAGACGGGCACCTTGCATTCAACGAGCCGTTCTCCTCACTTGTGTCACGCACCCGCGTTAAGACCCTCACCTACGACACAAGGGTGGTAAACGCCAGGTTCTTTGACGGCGATATGAACAAAGTTCCAGCCCTTGCCCTTACGGTCGGAGTCGGCACGGTTATGGACTCGAAGGAAGTTCTCGTTCTCGCGTTCGGACACAAGAAGGCACGCGCGGTGCAGCAGGCCATCGAGGGCGCATATTCCCACACCTGCACACTCTCGGCGCTCCAGAACCACCGCCACGGCATCATCGTCTGCGATGAACTGGCCGCCGGCTGTCTGATGGTGGACACTTACAAGTACTTTAAGGACATCGAACGGGAGAATTTGTAGGCATTGATTCACCGCACAAAAGAGGGGGGGCTAAAATCTTTTTAGTCACCCCCTCTTTTTGTGCGGTGGGGAGGGGGTGAATAAAAAGATGGGATACAAGGCTCAGAGGCGACACGAAAACCGCAGCAACCTTTCGGCCCAGAGGATTTTGGCTAGACGAGGAACGCAGTAGACCGCTTTTTAATGTGGGGGGGGGAAGATGTTGAATAAAAAGATGGGATACAAGGCTCTCGACGACGCCAAATACCGCAGCAACCTTTCGGTTGTGAGGATTTTGGCGAGGAGAGGAACGCAGTAGACCGCTTTTTAGTCGCCCCCTCTTAGTTTCCAGATGCGATAATAAGTCCCAGTCCTGCAATAAAGAGGACAAACATCAGGGCGAGAAGCCCGTTCACGCTCTTCTTCGCGCCTTTGAACTCCTTCCAGATGAACACGCCCCAGATGGCGGCGATAAGCGGAGCGCCCTGACCGAGGGCATAGCTTACTGCGGCTCCGGCCGTACCTGCCGAAACATAGTTGAGACCTGTACCGAGGCACCAGATGGCACCTCCAAGCATACCGACGAGGTGGGTCTTCGCGTCTCCCTTGAAATAGTCCGCGAACTTCACGCCCGGCTTGGAAGAGTCGTTGAGCGTGAATACGCAGTTGAAGAGGAAGTTGCTGACGAGAACGCCAAGGGCGAAAATCACTGTCCCGGAATATGGGGTGAGCATCCCCTGGGCAGGGTTGTGTATGTTGTCAATGTCGATTCCGTTATAGACCAGAGCAGAGAAGAATGACATAATCACTCCGGCAAGAACGGCATAAATCAGACCCATACGGTTTTCTCTCGGATCCCTTTCAGACTTGTCAACCTTTCCTGAAGCGACTCCATTGCACACAATCGCAATAACGACAAGAGCGACACCGGCGAGCAGAAGAGGCACATTCGTCGACGGCTTCGGATGGAAAATCAGGTTATTGACAACTCCCACGACGAGAGCGAGCCCGACTCCGAGAGGGAATGCGACAGACATCCCGGCCTTGGCTGTCGAAGCCGAGAGAAGGATGTTCGACACATTGAAAACGACTGCTCCGAGAAGAATCCACGCGATGCTGTTTATGTCAGCCTGAGCGAGGTCGTCGATAAAATGTCTTCCTTCAGATCCGATTGATCCGAGAGTGAAGGCAAGAATCAGGGAGAACAGGACCATTCCTATTACATAGTCCCAATAGAAGAGCTCATATCTCCAGCTCTTTGCGGCCATCTTCTGGGTGTTTCCCCAGGAACCCCAGCAGAGCATTGTGATGAAGCAGAGAATTACTGCCAAAAATTGACTGTTTGCGATAAACATATGGTATCAGATTTAATGTGTGTGACTAAAATTGCCGAATCCGGCGCTATTGTCAGTCAAAAATATCTATAATTATTGTTAAAAAAAAGGTTCCGATTATTCCGCAATTTCCATCCTGTATGGGATTGACGGCTGGGCCCCCATACGGGTGACGGCGATCGCCGAAGCCTTCGCAGCGAAACGGCAGGAATCCTGAAAACTGCGCCCTTCGGAAAGAGCCACGCAGAGAGCGCCGTTGAATGTGTCTCCGGCAGCCGTGGTGTCCACAGCCTTGACAGGATTTGCCGGAATCAGGCCCTTGAAATTCTCGGAAAGCACATATGCACCCTTTGAACCGAGAGTTATGACCACATTCCTGACCCCCTTCGCCCTCAGAGCCTCAGCAGCTGCTGCAGCCTCCTCTTCATTGTTCACCTGTAGCCCCGTAATAAGCTGAGCCTCCGTACGGTTCGGGGTTATGAGCCAGAGCTTGGAAAGGAGCCCGTCCGAGAGTTTCGCTGCAGGAGCCGGGTTGAGAACGAGCCTCGTCCCCGCCTCGAATGCTTTTTCCGCCACATATTCAACGGTATCCATCGGTATCTCCAGCTGCATCAGAACAAAGTCCGCGGCAGCAATCTCAGACTCGGCCGCATCAATCTCCGCCTTGCCGAGCTCAGAATTCGCCCCCGGAGCGACCACAATCACATTCTCCGCATTCGCATCGACAAAAATCGAAGCCACGCCGGACGGCACGCCGGCTTTTACGGAAATGAAATCGGTATTCATCTTTTCCCTGGCATAGCCTTCAACCGCATTCTTTCCGAAAAGGTCATCGCCCACGCTTGCGACAAAAGTCACATCTGAGCCAAGCCTCTGTGCGGCAACTGCCTGATTGGCGCCCTTTCCTCCGGCTGCCATCATAAAATGTCCTCCGAGGACCGTCTCTCCAGCCTCCGGTATTCTGTCAGTCTTGATTACAAGGTCGGTGTTGGAACTTCCGACCACCACTATTTTTCCCATTGTCTTCGGTGTTGGTGTTTGCGCAAGTGCTTCGCGCAATCGTTTGCGCAAATATATGGACTAATCGTGACTTAATTCGAGAAAAAAGCGGTATTTTAAAATGCAGACCGAATGATTTTTGCGCAAACTTTGCGCATAAAGAAGGGAATGCAAAAGGGGATGAACCGATGACATTTCTGTCGGTTCATCCCCTTTCAAATATCTTCAGTCAAAGATCCCTGACTATGCCTCAGCGGGAGTTTCCTCTGCTTTAGGCTCCTCAGCTGCAGGAGCTTCGGTCGCAGGAGCTTCGGTCGCCTCAGCCTTCTTTGCGCGGCTGCGGCGGGTGGTTTTCTTCGTCTCCTTCTTAGGAGTAGAAGCGAGGGCAGCCTCGTTGAAATCGACAAGTTCGATGATTGCGAGGTCAGCGCCGTCACCCTGACGGAAACCGGTCTTGAGAACCCTTGTGTATCCGCCCGGACGCTCTGCAATCTTCGGAGCTATTGTGCGGAAAAGCTCAGTGACAGCCTCCTTGTTCTTGAGATAGCTGAAAACAGTACGGCGTGATGCTGTAGTGTCGTCCTTTGACTTTGTGATGAGCGGTTCAATGTACATCTGCAAAGCCTTTGCCTTGGCTACAGTGGTCTGGATTCTCTTGTGGAGAATGAGCGAAGCGGACATATTCGCGAGGAGAGCCTTGCGGTGACCGCTTTTGCGACCAAGGTGGTTGAAAGCCTTATTGTGTCTCATACTTTATTCGTTCTTTCTTTATACGTTCTTTTTCTTCTGTTCAATATTGTACTTGGTGACATCCATACCGAATGAAAGCTTCATCTTGTCAACCAGAAGGTCGATTTCGTTGAGCGACTTCCGACCGAAGTTCCTGAACTTCATAAGTTCTGCCCTTGAGTAGGAAACAAGGTCGGCGAAGGTGTCGATGTCAGCAGCCTTAAGGCAGTTGTATGCCCTCACTGAAAGTCCCATGTCGGAGAGCTTGGTCAGAAGGAGGTGCCTCATATGGAGTGACTCTTCGTCAAGTTCCTTGGTGTCCGACTCGATGGTACTCTCAAGCGTGAGCTTCTTGTCGTCAGTGAACAGTTTGAAGTGATAGATAAGGATGTTCGCAGCCTCCTGAAGAGCCGCGTTCGGAGTGATGGACCCGTCGGTCACAATCTCCAGATTCAGCTTCTCGTAGTCGGTCTTCTGTTCCACACGCCAGTTCTCGACGGTCCAGTTCACGTTGCGGATAGGGGTGTAGATCGCATCCACCGGAATGGTTCCGATCGGAGTGTTCTCGTCCCTGTTCTCGTCAGCCGGAACAAAACCGCGTCCCTTTGCAACCGTGAGAGAAATCTCGAGCTTCACGGACGGTTCGAGAGAGCAGATGTGGAGGTCAGGGTTCAACACCGTGAAAGAAGACAATCCCTTTGAGATCTCTTCAGCGGTAAACTCCTGCTTTCCGCTGATTACGATGTTTGCCACCTCTGAATCAACCGTGTCCACCATTCTCTTGAAGCGTACCTGCTTGAGGTTCAGGATGATATCCTGCATCCCCTCGACTACGCCCGGTATGGTGGCGAATTCCTGGTCAACCCCGGAAATCTTGATTGAGTTGACGGCAAACCCCTCTAATGACGACAGGAGAATACGGCGAAGGGAGTTACCGATGGTCTGTCCGTAGCCAGGCTCAAGTGGCCTGAACTCGAAACGGCCCACGGTGTCGGTGCCTTCAAGCATAATCACCTTGTCCGGTTTCTGAAATGCTAAGATTGCCATAATTGCTTTTTGGGTGTTTAATTATTACTTGGAGTAAAGCTCGACGATAAGC
>CAVEHG010000087.1:0-6799 GCA_963615405.1 bacterium
TGCGAAACTTGAGTTATAATTTCGTCATTTCGGCGAGGCGGGAAACAGGGGCGACAGAGAGGGGGGTGCGTTCGCCGGCGAGGTAGTGGAAGTAGCCGGCGACGGCAATCATCGCAGCGTTGTCGGTGGTGAACTTGAATTCGGGGAGATAGACATTCCAGCCGCGTTTCCCGCCTTCGGAGACTATGCGGGAGCGCAGCCCGCTGTTCGCGGAGACACCGCCGCCGATGGTGACCTCGCGGATGCCGGTCTGCTTCGCGGCCTTTATGAGCTTGTCCATCAGGATGTCAATCAGAGCCTTCTGGAACGAGGCGCAGATGTCCTCCTTGTTCTCGTCCATAAAGTTCGGATTTTTCGCCATCTCGTCCCTCACGAAATAGAGGAGCGAAGTCTTGATGCCGCTGAAGCTGTAGTCCAGTCCCGGGACGTGCGGCTTGGCGAATTTGAAGCGGTTTTCGTCGCCGAGCTTTGCCAGACGGTCCACCACAGGACCGCCCGGGTAGCCCAGGCCCATCATCTTGGAGCATTTGTCGAAGGCCTCCCCCACCGCGTCGTCGATGGTCTGACCGAGAATTTCGTATTTCAGAGGACTGTCCACCCTGACGATCTGCGAGTTGCCGCCTGAAACGAGAAGGCAGAGATATGGGAACTCCGGAGCGCGGTTTTCTTTGTCGTACTGCTTAATGAAGTTCGCGAGTATATGCCCCTGAAGGTGGTTCACCTCAATCAGAGGACGGTCCAGCGCGATGGAAAGCGCCTTGGCGAAGGAAGTGCCGACAAGCAGCGAACCGAGAAGTCCCGGGCCGCGGGTGAAGGCTATTGCGCTGATGTCCTCCTTTGTGATGCCGGCGCGGTCGATGGCCTGGCTCACCACCGGCACGATGTTTTGCTGATGGGCGCGTGAGGCCAGTTCAGGTATCACGCCGCCGTAGGCTTTGTGCACATCCTGGCTCGCGATGACGTTGGAAAGAAGGTAGCCGTCCTTTATGACTGCAGCCGAAGTGTCGTCGCACGATGATTCTATGCCGAGTATTATGTCCATATCTGTGTTATTTGCCGCAAAATTACGAAAAAACTCACAGTTACCGAGGCAAATTCCCACAGTTCTCGCGGCAAATTCTTATCTTTGTAGGTTACGCCGGTCCGGTTACCCCCGACTTGGACGTAAAGTCCGTTAATGTTTGGCGTCAAAGACACGGAAACGCCCGGGCGTAAAAAGAGTTGACATTTTTGAAGAAATTCTTTCATATCGTCAAGATTGTACTTGTGACAATTGCCGTTCTCATCGGAGCGGCATTCATCACGATTCAGTCCCCGAGAGTCCAGACTGCGGTCGCCAACAGGGTGACGGGAATGCTCCGGGAGTCCATTGACGCAGACATAAGGATTGGAAAGGTTCATCTCCGTCCGTTCAACACTCTGATTATCGAAGACTTGCTCATTCTTGACAGCAATCCGTTCTCCCCGTCCGAAGATTTCCCGGGAATGGCTCCGGTTGACACGTTTTTCAGCGCCGGCAGCATAATCGCCGGATTTTCAATTGACGCCCTGCTCAAAGGAGGAGGATTGAAGGTGTCGCAGGCGAAGGTGAAGGATGCACAGATGAACCTTGTGATGGAAGGAAAATCACAGAATCTTTCGAGGATCTTCGGGCTTGCCCCGTCCAAAGAAAAGAAACCCCAAAACGAGCGGGAACTTTTCTCCATCCGGGACGTGAAGGTCGAAGATATGGGATTCAGAATGCTGAATTTCGGACGGAAGAGGAAGATTCCGGAAGGGACCTATGAGGCTGCCGGCGGAGCGGCGGTTCAGTACGGAATTGACTGGACTGATCTGGAAATCAGAGACATACGCCTGCACGGAAAGAATCTGAAGATGAAGGGCGGGATTATGACCGGGACGGTTCTGGACCTGTCGTTCAACGAAAGGAGCGGATTCAACTGCCGCAGCCTCAGCGCCGAAGCACGGGTCGGCGAGGGGAAAGCCATAGTGACGGGCATCAAGCTGAAGGATGATTTTTCCGACGTAAATGTGCCTCTCTATATGATGAGCTTCGACAGCGTGAAAGACTTCTCTGACTACATTAACCTCGTGAAGATGGACGGAGTCATAGAGGATAGTTTCCTCGATTTCCGGACACTCGGATTCTTCGCGCCGACGCTGCGGAACACGGGACTCAGGGCAAGGGTGACGGGAAGCATGAGCGGTCCGGTGAGGGATATGAAGTTCAAGGACATAAAGATCCGCCTTGCTGACGGAAGCTTTGCCGGGACTGTTGACGGGAGGCTGACAGATGTGCCGGATGTCGGAAAGATGGCTCTGGACGCGAGGCTGTCGCACTGTGTGTTCAACTCCGCGGGAGTGGATGCGCTCGTGAACGCCTGGACGGAGGAACGCATCGGTTTCAGGAAATTCGCGAAGGGAATGACGTTCATAATGAACTGCCGGGTGAGCGGAAGGCTCAATGATATGCGCATACGCCCTGAAATCCGTTCCCTTTACGGGAATCTCGACGCGGACATAAAGTTCAGCGACCTCATAAGGATGGACAGGCCCATACTTATGGACGCACAGGTGCAGACGCAAGATCTTGATGCAGGGAAGATTGCCGGGATTGACGCAGTCGGGCGGTGCAGTCTGGAAACGGGAGTGAAGATGAGACTTCCGGACAGCGGTGGAACGGAGATGCAGATACACATCGACTCTCTGAAAGTCTCCAGACTGAATCTTCTGGGATATGACTACAGCAGGATTGCGGCCGCCGGCGACATCACCCGGGACTCTTTCGACGGAAAGTTCGTGTGCGGCGATCCGAACCTGAATTTCCTGTTCCAGGGAATATTCGCACTGTCGCGCAACACGAACAACAGCCTCTACAAGTTCTACGCGAATGTCGGCCACGCAGACTTGCACGCGCTGAAACTGGATAAAAGGAAGGTTTCGCGCATCAGGTTCAGGACGGCCGCCAATTTCGCCAGGGCAGGGGGACGCGACCTCATAGGCAAGGTTGAAGTCGGAGGGCTTGTCCTGGAAAACGAGGCCGGAGTCCACGAGATAGGAGACGCGGAACTGACATCCATCAACAAGGATGAGACGCACAGGATAAAATTCAGTTCAAGCTTTCTCGATGCGCTCTACAGCGGAACAGGCTCGCCTGCGGACTTCCTCTCCGACCTCCAGGACATCACGCTCAGACGCGATCTGCCGACACTTGCCGGTGAGGCTGCCGGAGAATGGAAGGGCAGAAGCTATGAGGTGGGGATGAATTTCCACGACTCGCGCGGCCTGCTTTCATTCCTCGCACCGGGGCTCTACATCGCAGACAGCACGCGCGTGAAGCTGAACATATCCCGGAAAGGACGGTTAAGTTCGAATCTGAGTTCGTCAAGGATTGCATTCAACGGAAACTACATCAAGAACTTGCACGCAGAGTTCGATAACGGCAACGAGAACCTCACCGGAAACGCTTCGGCGGACATAATCAGGTTCGGTGAGGTTGCCTCCCTTGAGAACAGCACGCTCAAGATGTATGCTGACGACGACAGGCTCGGAGTCGGATTCCAGTATGACAACGGTTCCGACAGCGGCAACAGCGGGGAGATTTATGCTCTGGGAGAACTCGGACGGAATACGCTCGGGGATGTGGGGCTGAGCGTCAGGCTCCTTCCTTCGGCGGTTCATCTCAATTCGAGGCGGTGGAGCATACACGAATCGGCATTCAACATCACGGGAGACGGTGCGGAGGTCAATTCTTTTGAGCTGGAAAGCGACGAACAGCGGATCTCGGCTTACGGCAAGGTCTCGAAAACTTCCGCGGACACGCTCACGATGGAACTGGGACGCTTCGACATCGGAATCGTAAACCCGCTCATAACTCCGGACATCGGCCTTGCCGGCAAGATGACGGGGACGGCGACACTCATATCCCCCCTCCCGGACAAGAGCATATTGCTTGATGTGATATGCGACTCCACATATATGGCAGGGGAGGAAATCGGGGTACTGACGGCACGGTGCGGATGGGACAGGACATTCAACCGCTTCGACATAAACCTCAGGAACGACATCGGCGGACGGAGCACAATTTCAGCCGAAGGCAGATATACCCCTTCAAGCCGTGGACTGGAGGCACAGATTTCACTCGACGGGTTGAACATCGGGTATGCGAAGCCTTTTGTGGCGGAGATTTTCAACAGGTTCGAGGGCGGAATTTCGGGAAAGATTTCGCTCGACGGACCGATAACTTCGCCGGAAATCAGTTCAGAGAATGTGAGAATTGAGAACGGGGTGCTCAGCGTCGCGTTCACGAACGTACCGTATCAGGTCAACGGACCGGTGCACATCGACAGTGAGGGCGCGCATTTCGACAATGTGGCAATCGCGGACAAGTTCGGTTCCGCCGGAAATGTGAACGGAGCCATCACTTTCGGAAATTTCGAGAATCCGGGGGTTGACCTCAACGTGGGTGTGAAGAGGATCGAGTGCCTTGACACCACCCCGTCCATAAGCCCGGATTTTTACGGGCATCTCTTCGCGAGCGGAAATGTGCGGATCAGCGGACCGTTCAGCGGAATCACGCTAGACATAGACGCGGTCACCGAGAAAACCGGCAATCTGCATATCCCCGTTCCGAACACGAGCGTAGCCGGAGTGACCGACCTGCTGAGGTTCAGGGAAGAAGAGAAAATCGTGTGGGTGGACCCGTATGAGGAGATGATGAACCGGCTGAAGAAACAGACGGAAGAGTCGGGGGATTTCAGCCTGAATCTGAGGGTGGACGCGACTCCGGGAGTGACGGCGTTCGTGGAGATAGACAGGGAAAGCGGAAATACGCTGTCGGCCAACGGAAACGGGCAGATTGAACTGAAGATGAAGGGCGACGACTTCAATGTCAACGGGAATTACAATATCGACAGCGGAAACTACAAATTCGTGGCTCTGGGGCTGGCTTCGCGGGATTTCCAGATCAAGGAGGGCAGTTCGGTGCGTTTCAACGGGGACATAATGGAGAGCGACCTCAACATTGACGCGCTCTACAAGACCAAGGCATCGCTGTCCACGCTGATTTCGGACACGACTTCGGTGAACACGCGAAGAACCGTGGAGTGCGGAATCAGCATCTCCGACAGGCTGAAGAACCCGCGTCTCGGATTTTCGATTGAGATTCCGGACATAGACCCGACGGTCAAGTCGAAGGTGGAGAACGCCCTGAGCACGGAAGACAAGATCCAGAAGCAGTTCCTTTCGCTCATAATCTCGAACAGTTTCCTTCCTGACGAACAGTCCGGCATCGTGAACAGTTCGACGCTGCTCTATTCGAACGTGTCGGAGGTGATGGCGAACCAGCTGAACAACATTCTGCAGAAGCTCGACATCCCTGTGGACCTCGGGCTGAACTATCAGCCGAACGAGAAGGGGAACGACGTGTTTGACGTGGCCGTCTCGACGCAGCTGTTCAACAACAGGGTGGTGGTGAACGGGAATATCGGCAACCGTCAGTACTCCAGCGGAAACTCGAACACCGACGTGGTGGGAGACATCGACATTGAAATCAAGATGAACCGCTCGGGGTCGCTGCGGCTGAACCTTTTTTCACATTCGGCGGACCAGTACACGAACTATCTCGACAATTCGCAACGCAACGGTCTGGGACTCGGTTATCAAATGGAGTTCAACGGGATAAAGGATGAGGACCGGTCGAAGCTGACCACGGTGAAGGTGGAGGCACGGAAGGAGAAGAAGGCCGGCGGAGAGAAGATGACGCGCAAACAGAAGAAGGCTGCGCGGGATGCGGCACGGAGGAAACGGCTGGAGAAACAACCGGGGACATCCCTCGACGCAGAACGGAATGTCACGTTTTAGCAACTCAAGTTTCGCAGTGCGAAACTTGACAAGGGCTTCTGCCCGCCGGCCGTGAGGCCGAAAAAAATCCCCCGGCGCTCAAGCGCCGTGCGGAGAACAGCGAAGCGAGGGCTTTGTGTGATAGTGCGCACGGAGCACGATTTCCCCTTTTAGGGGACGGAAGGGGTAAAATGCAGGGTGCAGGGGGTTCAGAAGTAAAAAAAGTGCGTGGGATTTACCCCCCCCAATACGGGTAACCCACGAATACCCAACGTATTAGGGTACATGCGAAACTTAAGTTAATGATATGGAAAATACCGTGAACAAACTTTATCTGGTACCCTCGCCGCTCGGGGAATATGAGCCGGGAAGGGTGATTCCGGCCCCGGTGCTGGAGCTGCTCGGAAGCGTGGGGATATATGTGGTGGAGGAGCTGCGGACGGTGCGGCGCTACCTGTCGAAGGCCGGGCTGCGGGGCAGGATTGACACTCTGGAGTTCCACGAACTGAACGAGCACACGGACGCGGCCACGGTGGAGTCTTATTTGGAGCTGTTCCGGCGCGGCGATGTGGCGCTCATCTCGGAGGCCGGGCTCCCTGCGGTCGCCGACCCCGGGGCTCAGCTGGTCGCCCTCTGCCACAGGCACGGGATTCCGGTCGTGCCGTTCGTTGGGCCGTCTTCGCTGATGCTGGCGCTGATGGCTTCCGGGCTGAACGGGCAGGCGTTCGAGTTCAGCGGCTATCTTCCGGCAAAACCTGCGGAGCGCCGGGCAGCGCTGAAATCACTGGAAAAGGATGTTTCCTCAACCGGAAAGAGCCACATCTTCATAGAGACTCCTTACAGGAACGATGCGATGCTCGCCGACATCTGCTCAGTGTGCGAGGACAGCACGCTCGTCTGCGCGGCGGCGGACATCACAACTGCCGACGAGTTCATCAGAACCCTGCCGGTGCGTGAA
>CAVEHG010000088.1:0-6620 GCA_963615405.1 bacterium
CACTAAAACTGAGTATATTTGCAGGGAGTTCGTCTTTATAAGCCGTACTCATCCCCGAGTATTTATGGGGGGCACTGAACGTGGATTCAAATCATCAGGGAATATGACGGAAAACGGAAATGTCGCCGGAGGACGGATTCTTGTCGTCGATGACGAGGAGGATATATGCGAAATCCTCAAATTCAACCTCGAAAATGCGGGTTATCAGGTGGATACGGCTTCGTCTGCGGAGGAGGCTCTGTCCCGGCTGAATCCAGGACACGGACTCATCCTTCTCGACGTGATGATGGCGGGGATGTCCGGATTCCGGATGGCTGAAATTGTCCGGAAGGAAAGGCATATGGACACTCCGATCATATTCCTGACTGCCCGTACTGCCGAAAATGACCTTCTGACTGGCTTCTCTGCCGGTGGAGACGACTACATCAGCAAGCCTTTCTCCGTTCAGGAAGTGCTGGCCAGGGTGAAGGCTGTGCTGCGCAGGAGTTCGACGGCGGCGAAGGAGGACTGCGGCGGAATGCCTGGCGATGGGGCGTTGAGGATTGACGGCAAGTCCAAGATGGTCTATGTCGGTGGCTCTCCGGTGGTTCTCTCCCGCAGGGAGTTTGAACTTCTGTCACTTCTCGCCTCCAGTCCGGGAAAGATCTTCTCCCGTGAGGAGATTATAGGCAGGCTGTGGAAAGACGCACCGTATGTGCTTGACAGGACGATAGATGTGCATATAGCAAGGATAAGGGCGAAACTTGGGGATATGAAGTCCTGCATTGCCAACCGTTCCGGTTACGGGTACAGTTTTCAAATTCAGTGACAATTTCCCAGGACAATTTCCCAGGACAGTTTCCCGGGACAGTTTCCCAGATTAGACAATGAAATCTTCAGGTTCCTTCACCAAGTTCCGGGGGCGGCTGATAGCCTGTTTCGCTGCGGCCTTCGCCGTCTTCGCCGTGATGCTGGTCGTTTTCCAGATAAGGCTTGACACCCAGACCAAGGTTCAGTTCGTTCAGAACGACCTCGACTCTTATGCGGAAATCCTTTCCAAAACTGCCGACTATGCGGGTGTTACGGCACTTTTTCCGTCCGACCTACGCGCGACGGTTCTTGACACGCTGGGGAACGTGGTCTTTGACAGCGTGGACTCAGCAGGAGGCGTGAACCATTCCGACCGTCCTGAAATCAGCGCCCTGATGCGCGGGAGTGTGGCGACGAGCATCCGTAAATCGGAGACGACCGGAGTGAAATATCTCTATTATTCAAAGACTTATGGGGACAGAATCATACGGGTGGCTCTGCCTTATGACGATGATGTCAAACCGCGTATCCGTCCCAACAGCATTTTTCTGCTTGTCTCTGCGCTGCTCTTCGCACTTTCCCTTCTGATAATTATACTTCTGTCTTCCCGTTTCGGCTACGATATCCAAAAATTCCAGACGCAGTACAAGGACGACAGCGACAGGGAAGTGGCGACAATCAAGCAGCAGATGACCAGCAACATCTCTCACGAACTCCGCACTCCGGTGACAGGGATAATGGGCTGCCTTGAGACTCTGGAAGCCTGTCCTGAAATGGATGCCGATCGGCGCAAGAGCTTCATTCACAGGGCGTATATGCAGTCAGTGCGCCTGTCGGACCTCATCCGGGATGTTGCCATCATTAGCCGGATCGAGGAGTCGCCTGAGAAACTTGTGAAACAGATCGTCAGCCTTGGAGAGATTGTCGGAGAGGCCGTTTCGGAGTTCGCGGTGCGAATTGAGGAGAACGGAGTCCGTGTCGAAAATATGATTTCCCCGGATCTGAGGATATGCGGAAACAGGTCTCTGCTCCAGTCTCTGTTCCGCAATCTGCTGGAAAATACACTCAAGTACGCGGGAAAGGGAGTCACCGTCCGCATTGAACGCTGCACTCATGCCGATGCCGGTTTTGCCGATTATGATCCATCCGGATGCCCTGACTCCGGGCATCCCGCCGGGGAACGTTCCGATGCCGGAGATTCCGTCTGCCTGACCTACTGCGACACCGGCTGCGGCGTTCCTCCGGAGCATCTTCCGCGACTGTTCGAGCGATTCTACCGCATTTCCGAAGGCCGCACACGCGAGGTCGGCGGCTCCGGTCTCGGGCTCTCGATTGTCCGCAATGCCGTCGCGTTCCACGGAGGTGAAATCCGCGTCCTGAACCGTCAGCCCCACGGGCTCCAGTTCTTTTTTACCCTGAAGAAGTGATTTATTCCCACTCGATGGTTGCAGGCGGTTTGGAGGATATGTCATACACTACGCGGTTGACACCCTTGACCTTGTTTATGATCTCATTCGAGAGTCTGGCAAGCACATCGTAGGGGATGTGCGCCCAGTCGGCTGTCATTCCGTCAACGGAGGTGACTGCACGCAGCGCCACGCAGCTTTCGTAGGTGCGCTCGTCTCCCATAACCCCGACGCTCTGAACAGGAAGGAGTATCGCTCCGGCCTGCCAGATTTTGTCATAAAGGCCGGTTTCGCGGAGTATGCCGACATAGATGCTGTCAACTTCCTGGAGAATGTGCACTTTCTCCGGAGTCACCTCGCCGATGATGCGGATGCCGAGTCCCGGTCCCGGGAACGGATGACGGCCTATGAGAGAGTCGCTTATGCCCAGCTGGCGGCCGACCCTTCGGACCTCGTCCTTGAACAGCAGCCGCAGCGGCTCCACAATCTTGAGATTCATCTTTTCCGGAAGACCGCCCACATTGTGGTGGGATTTGATAACCACAGCCGTCCCGTTGACCTTGGCGGACTCGACTACATCCGGGTAGATGGTGCCCTGCCCGAGCCATTTCACATCCCTGATTTCGCCGGCGGCCGCATTGAAGACCTCGATGAAGTCCTTTCCGATGATCTTTCTCTTCTTTTCCGGATCCGTGACTCCCCGAAGGTCGCCGAGGAATCTTTCCGCAGCGTCAATCCCGCGGACATTCAGCCCCATGCCCTTGTAGGACTCAAGGACTTCCGCAGCCTCGTTCTTTCTCATCAAACCGGAATCCACGAATATGCAGTGGAGATTGTCGCCTATGGCGCGGTGCAGAAGCATCGCAGCGACGGAAGAATCCACGCCGCCGGAAAGTCCGAGCACCACTTTGTCCCCGCCGATCTTTTCCCTGAGTTCCCGGACTGTCTGTTCGATGAAACTTTCGCTTGTCCAGTTGCCGGAGCAGGCGCAGATTCCGAGCACGAAATTGCGCAGAATCTGCGTGCCTTCAGTGCTGTGATAGACTTCCGGGTGAAACTGGAGTCCCCAGGTCTGCTCTCCGGAAATCCGGAAGGCCGCAATGTCCACATCCTCTGTAGATGCGATGATGCGGCAGGCAGGCGGGATGGCGGTGATGGTGTCTCCGTGGGACATCCAGACCTGCGAACTTGCGCTCAGACCGGTCATCAGCGGGTCTGAGGCGTCGCGCACATTCATTGTTGCGCGGCCGTATTCGCGGGTAGGGGACTTTTCCACGCTGCCGCCGAAGAACTGTGCGAGGTACTGCGCCCCGTAGCAGACTCCGAGAAGCGGAAGCGCTCCCTTGATGCCGTCCAGATTCACTTTCGGCGCGTCGGCCTGCCTGACTGAGCAGGGGCTGCCGCTGAGGATTACGCCCCTGACTTCCGGACCGAGCGGGGACTGTTGCCCGGCGTTGCCGGAGTCCGCAGAATGTCCGTCACCTCCGGAATTATCCTGCCTGAACTTGTTGTACGGAACAATTTCGCAATAGACCTGCATTTCCCGGATTCTCCGGGCGATCAGCTGTGTGTATTGTGACCCGAAATCGACAATTATAATCTTCTCTGTCATACGCAGAAATACTTTTTTTAACGACGAGTATAACGAAGAAATCTCTTTTTAACAACGAGTATAACGCAGAAATCCCTTTTTATTCTCTGTTTATATAGCTTGGCACAAATGATCGAAGAAAAGAGGGAGTTCAAGGCTTGCGAGGAAGTTAAAACCGCAGCAACCTTTTGGTTGTGAGGATTTTAACGACGAGTATAACGCAGAAATCCCTTTTTTATTCGATTATTTGTGATAATTTGGGGTGTTGCCTGTTATGGTTATATCATGCGGATGATTCTCCACAAGCCCGTTCGCCGTAATCCGTACGAAGCGTGCCGAGTGTAGCGCATCGATGTCTGCCGCCCCGCAGTACCCCATTCCTGACCGTATGCCTCCGATAAGCTGGTAGATGATGTCCCCGACACTTCCCTGGTAAGGAACGCGTGCGACCACACCCTCAGGGACGAGCTTCTTCGTGCTGTCTTCACCGTCCTGGAAATAACGGTCGCGCGAGCCGGCCTTCATTGCAGGGACTGATCCCATTCCCCTGTAAGCCTTGAACTTCTGTCCGTTATCTTCGAAAACCTCACCCGGAGCCTCGTCCGTGCCGGCGAACATCGAACCTATCATCACGCAGTCACCGCCTGCGGCGAGAGCCTTCACGATGTCCCCGGAGTAACGAAGTCCGCCGTCGGCAATCACCGGAACACCGGAGCCTTCCGCAGCCTTTGCGGCATCATATATCGCTGAAATCTGCGGTACGCCCACTCCGGCGATGATTCTTGTGGTGCAGATGGATCCCGGTCCGATTCCCACCTTCAGCGCATCCGCTCCGGCCTCTATCAGACGCTCGGCAGCCTCGCCTGTAGCGATGTTTCCGACCACCGTGTCAAGTTCAGGGTAGGCCGCCTTGATTTTCTTCAGAGCCTCCACGACTCCGTGAGAATCTCCGTGGGCGGAGTCAAGCACGACAGCATCAACCCCGGCCTCCACAAGCGCCTTCACCCTGTCGAGCACATCCGCCGTGATTCCGACTCCTGCAGCGACTCTCAGTCTGCCTTTTGCGTCAAGGCAGGGAATTTTGTCCCCCTCGACAGCCCATTCTTTCACCGCACGAATCTGGCTCGCCTGCGCCTCGATGCTCATGTTCTTGTGTATCACGCTGATACCTCCCTTCCGCGCGAGCATTATCGCCATTTCCTTCTCAGAAACCGTGTCCATCGCTGCCGAGACGATGGGAATGTTGAGGCTGATGTTCCGTGTGAAACGGGCTTTCGTGCTCACCTCCCGGGGAAGTACCTCCGAGTAGGTCGGCACGAGCAGGACGTCATCAAAAGTGAGCGCCGTCGAGTTGATCCTTTCTTCTGCAAATGACATAAAAAGTATTTTTATTTTTTAAAATGGTCGTTATACATCTTGATTCCGAAAATAATCGCGCTCATCACCGCAGTCACGCCGTTGGCGATGGCAAGAGGAAGGTTGGGAAGCAGTATTCCGTAGATGCAGAACAACACGGCGCCGATGCCGAGCATAAGGAAGGTCCCCATTGCGATGTCGTCCGTCTTGCGCGTGCGTATCGTGTGGATGGTCTGCGGCAGATAGCCGAGCAGAAGCGCGACCGTGGCTGCATAGCCGATTATTTCAGTGATATTGATTTCCATATGATTTTATGTTTGGGTTGGTATTTTTTAGTCCGATATGATGGCTCCGATAAGACTTTGCTCCCCTTAGAGTATGTTCAGCGACTGTTCCTTGATTTTCTCAAGTTCATCCTTCATCTTCACGACATATTTCTGCATCTCGTGGCTGTTGGCTTTCGACCCGGTCGTGTTGATTTCACGCCCCATCTCCTGAGCGATGAATCCGAGTTTGCGCCCCGGATACGGCTCATTCTCAAGGGTTTCGAGGTAGTAGGCACAGTGCTGGCGCAGCCTCACCCTCTCTTCGTTTATGTCGAGCTTCTCGATGTAGAAAATCATCTCCTGTTCAAGCCTGGACTGATCCGCCTCAAGCTTGAGTTCGGCGAAACGGGAAAAAATCTTTTCTCTGATCTGTGCGATTCTCTCCGGCTCGAATTTCTCGATTTCTCGTGAGCAGGCGAGTATGTTCTCAACCTTCGCCGTGACATCCCTCCTGAGCGCCTCTCCTTCCCGCAGCCTGAACTCCTTCAGGGCTTCGACAGCCTTCTGCACAGTTCCGAAAACGGCATCCCAGTTGTCGTCGTTGATGATTTCCTGCTTTTTCGCCTGGCCGGTCACATCCGGCATACGCAGAAGTGACGGGACAGCGGCATCGAAAAGTTCGCGGTCGTCTTCCGGAATGTGGCTTCTGACGCTTTTCAGTTGGGAAAAATAGCCGAGCAGGGCATTCTCGTCGATTTCGTGCGACGCCTCGCCGCCGTTCTGTTCGAAGTTTATGAAAAAATCAATCGATCCGCGCTGGAGTTCTTTTGCAAGGTACTGTCTCACAAGCATTTCCTTGTCTTTCGGCAGCATCTGCGACTTGATTCCGATGTCTGCTGTCTTGCCGTTTACCGACCGGATTTCAACTGTAAGTTTCCCCTTTTCCAACACAAGCTCCGCCTTTCCGTAGCCTGTCATCGACTGAACTGACGCCATATTTCCGAATTTTTCGAATATTTCCGGATATTTCCGGATATTTCCGGATATCCACGTATATCCACGAATAATATATACTTAAGTTTCGCATGTACCCAAATTCGTTGAGTGTTCGTGGGTTACCCGTATTGGGGTGGGTAAAATCCCACGCACTTTTTTTTCTTCTGAACCCCCTGCACCCCCTGTCAGGGGGATTTTTTCGGCCTCACGGCCGGC
>CAVEHG010000089.1:0-6610 GCA_963615405.1 bacterium
TTCCTGTCCGCTGCGGCACTGCCGCCTGAAAGAAGCGGGGCAACCTTTGCGTATTTTCCTCCTGACTTCCCGGTGGCCTTCCGGTAGAGTTCACGAAGCTGGTCGTCTGAAACCTTTGAGAGATGCTCCTCAGCCTTCGCCTTGTCACCCATCCTGCTGTAAACTATGGCATAGAGCACATTTTCGTCGGACAGGTCAAGCAAATCGTCATAAGGTTTGCCGACTCCGAGGGTCTCTGGCCATTGAAGAGCCTCGTCTATGCGTTTAAGTGCGGCCTTGTAATTCCCTTTGTCAATGCACTCTGCAGCAAGATGAAGCTTGATTTCGCGCCACATCACGTGGCTTCCGCTCTGGCCCTCAAACGGAAGAATGCGCATTTTGGAAATGACCTTGTCCGCCTTTGCGTATTGACCCTTAGCTATCAGAATCTTGAGGTATGTGTCACCGATGTGGAAATTATCCTTATGCGCGGAATAATACGGTTCTATGGTTTTGAGCGCCGCATCCAGATTACCATCGCTGTAATAGCGCAAAGAAAGGTTCTGGCAATAGCGCCACTGCTGAGGGTCGAGACTTGCGGCCTTCTGCAAATCGTCAACAGAACCGGTAAGAGACGCGCGGAAGGCATAGAACGGAGCGTAAGGAGCATCCAGGTCCCGGAGCAGAGATGAGGCTTCATCCCTGTTCCCGCGAAAATCCTCAAGCATTGCCAGCATATAAGAGGCTTTCCACCCTCCCCCGTTCTCCACTGCCCACTCAAGAGGCGCGAACGACTCGCTGCGGAACGGGAAAACGAGTTCGATTGAAGATGAGTCCAACTCTTTGATTTTGGCGGAGTCCCCTCCGAGCCACGCTTCCCAGGCGCAAAGAAGGGCGTTTCGCTGCGGACAAGCCTGAATGAGTTTTAGAGCCTTGTCCTTGAGTTCGAGCCGGCTGTAAAAAGCCGCATACTCAAGGTAAACCTGCCATTTGAGTTCCTCCCTGATGCTCCCGGAAAGTTTTTCGGCTGAAATCTCACCTGAAAGCATACGTTCTATCGCAGGGAACGGACTCAGCGGATCGAGTTTTTCAATCTCCGAAAGATACTCTTCAGAAGGGGTAATCTGGTAAAGCATCTCATAGGCAGAAACATTGTAGGCGTTGCATACAAGGCTCTTGCGGGCATAATCCTCTGAAAGGGACTTGTCTCCGCAAATGAAATGCACTTTGGAGAGCTGCAGCGCCGCAGCGCCACGAAGTTCGGAAGTTATGGCCGCGACCTCGAATCTGTCCATCGCGTCATACATCTTTCCAAGTGCAAGCGCCGCCTGACCGCTCAGGTAGTTGGCCATCGGATCATACGCGTCAATCGCGAGAACCTTTCCGGCAGCATCGTACGCAGCAGCAAAGTCCATCTTGTGAAGACACAGCAAAGCCTTTAGATTGAGCGCCTCCACGAGCGAAGGATCCTGGGCAAGCGCGCAGTCAACCTTCTCTTCGGCACCGGCATAACGCCGCATTCCGTAAAGATACCTCGCATAAATCATTTGCCCCTGGGCGGAGTCCAGACTGAATTCCGGATTCACCTTGTGCGGGCGGTCTATCTCCTGAGTGTCAGCAGACCAGAGTTTTTTACGGTCAATGCTGAACGAATATGCCTTCTCTCCGTGCGGAATCGCTATATTGAAAGGCTGTGCGGTGACAAGAGAAATATGGTCAGAATAAATCACCTTCCCCTCACTGTCCGCCACAAGAGCCTCGCCCTCCATATTTTTGAGCGGATATATTCCGAGGAAGTCCCCGTCCCCGCTTTCGTTGAGTTTGACAACAGCGTCCGTGGACACCTCGTCAGCGCCTCCGATTCCGGAAAACGGCAGCCAATACTCGTTCCATTCATCAGTGCCGAACGGGGCGAAGAGGGTCTGCTTGAACGGGGTTTTCACGCTCTCCAGAAGATTCTGGTTAAAAAGTCTTCCGCTCTGAAGTTCAACATATTGCGGACTCTTGTCCGTCAGAAGTCCCCGCCAGATTTCGCCCTGCGGCGACTGTGCCCAGCTGAAATACTTCCTGCCTATTTTTTCGTCACGCAGGCTGTAATGAAGAACCCCGGCCCCGTCATTTTTCCAATAAGCTCCGAAAAATCCCTTGTGCGTGCCGCCCGGATGGAAGGACTTGTCCTGTCCGAAAGCCTGATCCGCATACTTCGACAAGTCGCGCCCGACTTCGTCAACAGGGTACGGAGTCGTTATGCCGTCGTGCCCGATGGAATAAGCCGCAGGGTAGATGAGTTCAAGGTCGTCGGATGCCCGTACGCCGGAATTTGCCCAAGTGTAGTAGGGCTGATACTCTCCGGAATGGTTGTGCCAGAAAGTGCGGGTCCTCAGCCTTGCCGCATCTTTCGGAAGATTGATTTCCACTGTCCAGAACGTTCTTGTCAGAAGTTCGAGAACGCCGATGTAGCAGCTCACGCTCCCGTCAGCCTTGGTTTCCGTACGCCACTCGACAGGGTGCGAGCAGGAAGGAGCGTGGCCGATGACGCCGTAGTTGAACTCAATACCACCGCTTGTCCAGGGACCGCGCAGAGAGATTTCACGAAACTTCACCACATCGTTGTCGTAAAAGAGCTCGGTTCCCGTGGTCTTGTCATAAACCGACCATATTTTTCCTCCAATCTCCGGCATAATCCTGACTCTGAGCCACTTGTTCTCAAGAATCACGACCTTCCATTCCTTCTGCTCCGGAGAAAAGGCGAACGACTCAAACTTGTGATAAGGGTAGATGTTGCTCCCCGTAAGAGGCACGGGGTTAGGATCCGAGAACCCGTAAGTCGTATAAACTGTATCCTTCACCGTCACCGTCTGGGCGGAGACGGCGATTCCTCCTGAAAGCAGAGCCAGAAACAGGGCTGTAATCTTTTTCATTCTGAAATTGTCTTGCTGAGAAATTATCTTTCTGATATTATCTTTCTGGAATTATCCAGGCTGAATTACCTTGCTGAAATTAATTTGGCGCGGAAAAGCACATCCGGCTTGTGAAAATCGGGGGACTTGTCATCCGTTGAAACCGAAGAATACCAGTTCACGGAAAGGTCCGGGCGGTAGTCGGCCCTGAAAACCCCCATATAAAAACCGCCTTCCAAATCTACATTCAGGGTGCGGAGTTCCGCCCTGCTGATTTTTCCGGCCACAATATAGCCCGTTTCAGTCAATTTTCCAAAAAGATTCAGAGTCTCGAAGTCCCAACTGTAGTCCATATCGCGGTAGTACCTTGAACTGTAGTCCAGAACCCTCCCCAGAGGATCTATCTCCGCACAGTAATATATCTCCATATCTTCAGTTGGACTGAAGAATATCTCAACCCTGTCCTCGTTCTCGACATCGGACTCGCAGGAAAACTCCGGAACGCAGGTGATTGTGGAGTCCGTGACTTCATAGAAGAAATAGAAATTGTCAGTGTCGCTGAAGCAGCGGAAAACAGTGTTGTCCGAAAGATTGTCCCACGGGGCATAAAAACCATCTATCCCGGAGGCCGGAGAGACGGCGAAGACCTTGTCAGGAGTCCGGGCGCAGGAACCCAGAATGACTGCCGCGCCGAGAAGGGTCAGGAAGGGAATTCTCATAATTTACTTAGATGACCTGTAGTTCAACAAAGTCTGCCCATATTCATCCAGAAAACTCGGGTAGCCGAACTTCTGCACATAACGCGGGCCGACATAAGCCGCATAGCAGGTGATACTGCGTATCCCATACGACGCGTAAGTCTCGACATCACTGGTGAAAACATCGCTTTTCCACGGAACCTGGACAAGTTTGCTCTCGTTCCAGTTGCTGAAAAGGGAATCGTCCATCCAATACTCGAGAACCTGAGCCGTCTCCGTCGGGAAAATCTCAAGATTGGCCTTGAGCTGGCGCAGATACTCGGCGTGTGTGATGCCGGTACGTCCCTTTACCCAGGTGTTTTTAAGCGGCGCGTCCCAGGACCTGTGAAATGGCGCAAACTCGAGGAATATGCCCTCCGCCGGTTCAACGGTCGTTGGAGGAACAAGGGTGGCGCTGTATGCAAGGTGAGCCAATTTGGCTTCAGGGTCTATGGTCTTCAGAGCCTCCAGTGCCTTGTTTTCAAAAATAAGAGCCTGATCCGATGCGTTCAGGTTTTTGCATTTCTCGCAGTGACAGATGTCTCCGCCGTCATCCATCCAGAAATAGTATTTATGGTTTGTCGAAGCATAGTTCACCCCCAATTCGAGAGCATGGTTGTAAACTTCAGCAAGAGCCCCCTCGGAAGACGGGCATCCGTTCGCATCATTGGTCCGGGTGCCGTCCGCCTTCATACGGAAATACTCCGGATGGGTGCTGAAAAGCGACCGCGGCAGAAGGTAGGACATCATATGCTCCTCAAACTCTAAGTCAATTCCGGCAAGCGCGCACTGATTTGCAAAATTCTTCCATACAACAGTGGTTCTCGGAGCATTGTAAACGCTAAAGGTGTTGATGCCGTTTTTCTTGGCGATGGCGATATAATCAATCACTGAGGAATTGCTGACCTCGCTCCATCCCAACACGATCCCGCGCATAGTGAAGAACGGCTCCTCCCCGGGATCATCAGTATTGTCATCCGGATTGTCCTGATCGCCCGGTTTGTCCTGATCGTCAGGATTTTCGGACTCATCCCCGTCATTCCTTCCCATTTGCTCCCAGGCGTTCAAAGCCGAACCGCCTTCCTCGGGAGTGCAGGAAGGCAGAACGGAAAAAGACATAAGGGCGAGCGCTGCCGCCAGAAATGAAATTTTTCTCATTTATCCAGTTTAAAGTTCAGAAGTCCCAGACCGTAATCGGAAACGAAGGAAATGTCGCCGTAGGTCTTGACATAATATTCATCAACATAAACGGCATACGCGGTGATGTTGCGGATGCCATAAGATGCGTAAGTCTGCAAATCTGAAAGGAAAACCTCCCTGTTCCACGGAACTCTCACCTGAGGCTTCTTCCAGCCGCTGTAGAGCGAGTCGTCCATCCAGTAGTCAAGCACCTGCGCAGTCTCGGCAGGGAAAACCTTGAGGTTGTCCTCAAGCATCCTGAGGTACTCGCCGTGAGTGGTCTTGCCGTCCCTGCCCACAGCCTCAACGTTTTTCAGCGGCTGATCCCAGGTGCGGAAGAACGGTGCGAACTCAAGAAAAATTCCCTCTTCCGGTTTCACACAGGAAGGAGCTTCAGTGGAATTGTGGTAGGCAAGATGGGCAAGCTGCGCTTCCGGGTCTATCTTGCGGAGAGCCTTGATTATGTGGTTCTCGAAAATAAGCCCCTGATCTGCGACATTGTAGCCTTTGCACTTCTCGCAGTGGCAGACATCGCCCCCGTCAAAAAGCCAGGTGTAGTACTTGTGGTTCGTCGGCTGATGCTTCCTGACAAATTCGGGAACATTGGACATCAGCACTTCCAGACCCTCTGCACAGGAAGGGCATCCATTCCCGTCGGGCTGGCGTACGCCGTCCTTGTCCATCCGGAAATACTCGGGATGGGTGGCGAACAGCTCACGCGGAAGCAGCGAAGACATTGCGTGGTCCTCGAATTCGATGTCAATCCCTTCCTCCCCGCAACGGTTACGAAAGGCGAGGAACTCTTCAGAGAGAGGATCACAGCCGAAAACGCTGACAGTATTGAGACCGTTCTGTTTTATCAGCGAAATCCAGTCGATGGATTCAGGAGTCTTGACATCATCCCAACTGAGGATCACGCCCCTCATCTTGAAGAACGGTTCAGAGGTTTTGCCACCCCTGCCCGCACAGGATGCGAGCAGGAGGGTCAAAACCGCGAATAAAGCTATCCTGGAGAGTCTATTCAGCATAAGCCGGGAGAGTTACCGTAGCCATATCGACAAAAGCTCTGGACTCAGGATTCGTGGCATCCGTTGCAACGCCCTGAGGGAGAACACCGAGGCAAGACCAGTTTGTAGGACCGTTCATAATCTTTATGCAGAAACTAGCCTTGTTACCCTTGATGTTGAAGAATGACCTCTTGAACTGAACCTCGGCTTTGCCGATGCCGGCAGTCTTGTCGTAAGAAACCTGACCGTAGAATTCCGTACCGGTATATGTTCCGGCGACACTTGCATATTGGGACCAGAATTTATCTTTATCTGCTCCCTTGTATTGAAATACAGTCAAACCGGTGAAGTCTGTGTAGGTGTCGTCCGCAGTGAAGTGGAAAGCGCCTTCGATATACCACTCAACTCCCATATTGTCGTTTGCATACAACGGATAAGCAGTTTTATTGTCGGTAGTCGGAATAAAGCACCCTGTCTCCACATTTCCGTCACAATTGACGAAGATGTCGAAAGGCAAATTGTTCGCATCAAGAGCGGCACCTTTTTCAACCTCTCCGCTTTCACTGTTAAAGAAGTCCGTCTGAGCCGGATCCTTGAACTCGAAATACATATATGCATACTGCGCGTTACCGGTGAGTTTCATTTTTTTGAACAGCGGATAGAGAGTAGTGCCTTCTGGAAGAGAGTAGCTTACAATGTTTTCATCATCCCAATCCTCGAACATTCCGTCAATCGTGATGTTGACAGGAAGCGGATAAGTAAGGTTGATGGTTGCGGAAACAACCTTGCCCTTCACTGCGTTCTCAAC
>CAVEHG010000090.1:0-6535 GCA_963615405.1 bacterium
CCGTTCAGGCAGTTTGTCTCCGACATTCTCAAGTTCATCGATATTTCCCTTGGTCGACGAGAAAATGAATATCACATCGTCAGATGACGGGTCGATCGAGGTTTCGCGAAGTGCGGTCTTTGCGGAGAGGATGGAAATCATTTCGAGGAAAGAATATTTCCCGGGATCATATATTCCCTCATTCTCAAGCACTTCGCGCATTTTCTCCCGGTCAAAAAGGGAGGCGGCGAAAGGTTCGGGGATTCCGAGCGTGCCCGCAGGATGCAGGGACACGCCGCTTCTGCCGCAGAGCACCGCGTCAAGGTTTTCTGACGACGTCAGTCCGAGCGGCGAGACGATGCTGTCCGCAACCGCATATACCCGTATGTTTTTGTCCGAAGCCATAGTCTTTTCCGAAGCCATAGTCTTATTATTGCCGCACGGCGATTTTCAGAGTTCCTTCGGCAATCATATTACCTCCGCCGTCAAAGACTTTCGCATCAGCCATCGACATTCCGAAAAATTCGCCGCGAATCACTGTCTCCGTGCGCAGTTTCTCCCCAACGGGCGGGAGGGAACTGATGCGGAATTTCCGGACAGCGCCGATGAAACCAATCTCCACAGGCAGTCTGAGCACATATTTATTGTAATAGCCGGTTCTTGCGGCACAGGTCTGCGCGACATTTTCGATAATGCCTTCCGCCGTCAGACGACCGTTCTCGACAAATATGCAGTCCGGCCTCACTGTCAGCTCCGTCGCGGCAGACTCTCCGTCAAATTCCGTCAGAGCGTCGACCATCAGCATCGGCGGGCGCTGCGGCAGAATATCCTCTATTTCAACATTTTCTATCAGCATATCTCCCATCTCTACATCTTCCGAACCATCCAACTTCATCCGCGGTTTTATTCGCAAAACAAGGCACAAATTCAGGCACCGGGAATCGCGTCTTCCCAAAATTCGTAATAGTTGAACCACTGCTCGGGATACTCTCTGACAACGGTCTCAAGTTCATTCACATAGTTTCCGAGCAGGGAGGCAATCTTCCCTGAGGGAGTCTCAAAAGTCCCCTGACCCGCAATCTTCCCGGACTGAGCCGGCAGAGTTCCACCGCTTACAGTTTCGGCATCCAGGCGCCGGCATATCACCCTGTAGGACTTGTAGCCGGTCCTCATCGCGAACACTGCAAAGACAGGGACATCGCGGCTCGCTGCCAGCGCGAAAGGCCCTTTGGGGAACTTCGCCGGAGAGCCGAGAAAGTCACGGGTTATGCTCTTTGAAGATCCAAAGAGCCTGTCACCGTGGACAGTCACGATTTCGCCGTCAGCCAATGCACTGTTCATCAGGAAGATGTGGGACAAGTCAGCCTTCACGGGAATCATCCGCACATTGTTGCTTTCAAATGCCTTCGCCCTGTTCTCCATCACCGTCTCAGTCTCTCCGCCAAACACAAGCGAATTGAATCTGCGTCCTTCAGCCGAGAGCGAATACCCCATAATCTCGAAATTCCCGACGTGGGCGCACAGCCAGACTATTCCGCAGCCCTTCTGCAGACAGTCGTCAAAGTCCCCGATTCCGTCAAAGGCAAAGCTGAATTTCTGCCCGGCATAGACGGCGAAACGGTCGAGAATCACCTGGCCGAAACGGTAGAAGTTCAGAAATGTCATCCGCAGGGAGCGCATCACTCCGAAGCCCTGACGTCTTCGGAAATAGCTCCACATTGCACGTCTCCCGCGACCGCTCAGCAGCACATACCAGGGAATCACGCAGCCCATTACGGCATAGAGCGAACGCAGGCTCAAATGCCGCAGCCAGACAATCAGGAAACGCTGCATCCACGGAGTTCCGCCGGTGTTTCCTTTCCAGTTGTCGTGACTCAGTTCTGGCATATCGCAGATTTTCCGGATTCAGGATCGTTAAAACATTTCATCCGAAACGTTAAAACATATCAGTCAAGCCTCAGGCGTGAGCCTCAATGTAGTCACAAAAATCCGACAATGTCGAGATTCCCTTGAAATCTTCGGGCTTCATCCGGAATCCGAACTCTTCCTCGACAAACACGACGACATCCACTGTCTCAAGACTGTCGATCCCGAGTTCATCCTTCAGTCCCGCCCCCGGTTCTATCACCTCCGGATCAATTTCCAGTTCGTCCACGAGAAATTTCCGCACAGCATCTTCAATCTCTTTCCTTTCCATATTCCAATTCTATAAGTTTCGCATATACCCTGATTACGTTGGGTGTTCGTGGGTTACCCGTATTGGGGTGGGTTAAATCCCACGCACTTTTGTTTCTTATATACCCTGATTCATTCCTGACGTTCACGATTTGTGGCACACTCTTTGACCTGACAGGATGACGTTTAGTTAAACATACATAATACCATTGATACCATTAGCCTCCGCCCCTGTGACCCGGGCGGAGGTTATTTGTCCGGTGACAGCAGCCCGCGCATCAGCGGTCCGTGTCTGAAGACCCGTAGGAACCGTAATTATCCCCGTAGCCGTTGCCATAGCCGTAGTGATAGCCGTACTTGTAGCCGTAGCGGCCGGCACCGACGGGAGCTCCGTTCAGGACTACGGAGAGATTCTTGAACTTCTGCTCTTTGTAGATTTTCTCCAGTTCAGGGATCATACCCTTCTCAAGCAGGTTCGCCCTCACGACGAAAATGGTTCTGTCGGCAAGAGCCTCGATGATCTGCGGGTCAGCCACGATTCCGATAGGCGGGCAGTCGATGAAAATATAATCATACAGAGGTCTCAAGGCCTCGATTGTCTCCTTGAAGCGGAGGTCGAACAGAAGTTCGGTAGGGTTCGGAGGCAAAGTGCCCACAGGCAGGACAAAGAGACCGTCGTAGCCGTCCACAGGACAGATGAGTGAGTTGAGATCACCCTCCTGATGGCTCAGGAAGTTGCTCAGTCCGCGGCGCGGCGAACCCACAAAGCGGGATGACGAGCCTTTGCGGAGGTCGCCGTCGATTACAAGCACCTTCTTGCGCTTGATGGCGAGGCTCGCGGCCAGGTTTACGCAGAGGAAAGTCTTGCCGGACCCGGGGTTGAACGAAGTCAGGATGGTGACATTCCGGCTCCTGTCCTTGTTCATCATAAACTCCAGGTTGGTGCGGAGCACACGGAAAGCCTCGTTGATGCCGTTCCTGTTGCCCTGTTTCACGATTATACGGCTCTCTTCGGAATTCTTGTCCGCATTCCTGCGGAACCTGAGTCTCCAGCGGGCGAACTTCTTCTCCGGCTCCAGCTGCGGAATCTCTCCGATGAACGGAGCAGACACGCGCTCAAGGTCTTTCTTGCCGCGGATGCGGGTGTTGAGAGCCGACCTGAGGTAGAGAATACCGACCGGAATGCAGAGCCCCAGCGCGAATGCGAGCAGCAGTATGTTGCGCTTCACCGGCGAAGTCGGAGTCTGTTTGCCGTACGGAGGGGTGATGACACGGATGTTGTCGGCGGTGAATGTCTGGGAGAGTTCATTTTCTTCGCGTTTCTGAAGAAGATAGATATACAGGGACTCCTTGACTTTCTGCTGTCTCTCCACACTCAGCAGGTACTGGGCCTGCGTAGGGTTGGACTGGATGCGGGAGGTGGCCTGCCGTTCGGTTCTCTGCAGGGAATTGAGCTGCTTGTTCAGGGTGACAATCTGGTTGTCGATGGAAGTGATGATGGCGCTGCGCATCGCCTCGAGAGCAGCATTCATATCCTTCACAATAGGGTTGGATTCGGAAGAGCTGGCAAGGAGAGTGTTGCGCTGCAGGAGCTGCCGGTTGTATTCGGCTATCTGGCTTTCGATGGACGTACTCTCTATTCCGGAGTTCGCCGGGAGGAGCTGATAGCGGTTGGCCTCGTCAACGAGATAATCCCGCACATAGCGCGTCATATAAAGACGGTTCTGCACCTTGGTCTGTTCAAGATTCGCCTGAATGCTCTGGGTCATATAGAGATTGGAAGCGGCCTGCACGTCAGGGATGAGGTTCTCGGACTTATAGTTGGAGATGTCGCTGTCCACGGTGCCGAGTTCGCGCTCGATTACGGCAAGACGCTCGCTGATGAACTTGCTTGTGCTGACGGCAACCTTGTTCTTGTCGGCCACCCAGCTCTCGTTATAGACGGTTATGAGCGTATTCAGGAAATCCTCTGCCCGCTGTTTGGAATTGTCCCTGTAGGTGAGGTCGATGGCAGTGGATTCCTTGTCGCGGAGGGCGACATTCAGTCTCGCGGAGCAGGCGTCGACGGTACCGTAGAAGTTGGCCTTGCTGATGTAGAAAGTGTAAGCCTCTCCGGGAATGTAGTGGTCATTGGACGTTACGAGCACGGTTCCGACAGGCGATGAGAACGGTTCTCCGAGTTTCCCCCTGCAGGTGTCAACCGCCGTTTTCTTCCCCTTGTGGGTGATTTCGCTCAGCACAATGCCGGCATCTGCCTGAATTTCAAGCGTGAAGCCTGCGCTTTCGTTCTCGGGGACATCCGGCAGTTCGACACTTATCGGAAGATTGGCTCCGTAGGCGACGATGTCGTGGAAAGTGCCCGGGGCATAGTAACGCATATCCAGATGCATCCGTTTCACAACCTCGGAGATCAACGCCGGCGAACTGAATGAGACCACTTCGTTGTACACGTTGGTTCTCGACTGGAAAAGGCCGAGGCCGGAGAAGTCGCTCAGGTCTGAAGATGTGGATCTTCCTTTGGTGTCTTTCTTGACGAGCACGGTTGCCGTACGGGTGTAGCCCGGATGTGTACAGAGAATATACGTCACCGCAAGACCGAGGCATACGGCAAGCGAAAGGGCGAACCATTTCCAATGGGACAGGCACAGTTCGAAAAGGTCCCGGATATTCAGGGAATCGTTTCCGTCCCCGGTGGCCGGAGCTGTAGGATAGTCTGACATAACGTTTGACAGGTTATTTTATTTGTTGCAACCTGCAAAGTTAAGCAATTTTTCAGATACGCTCTTGCCTGATTGGAAAAGTGTCTGTTATTTTGCAAAATTCACCCGGGGATTTCGCATTCCCGCGCGTCTTTATATAGAAATGCGGCTGAAAACCGCCGATATAACTGATAACCGTCTTGGAAAATATCCATACAAACGAATTTTTGCGCAGGCTATGTCTGAACGATTCGCAGGAAGCGTTCCATAGCCTCTACGTCCATTATTATCCGAGACTCAAGCTGTTTCTGGACCTCTTTCTGAAAACCGACCGCTATTCCGATGACATTATCGCGGACACCTTTCTGAAGATTTGGGACAGACGGAAACTGCTTCTTCCGGTCAGGAACTTTGACGCCTACATTTTCAGGACGGCGCGCAATCAGGCGGTCTCCCTCCTCCGCAAGGAAATGCCGGTTTCATTGAGTGAGGTTGACGGGAAAGAAGAATTCATCGACGGCGAAGACATAGGTACAAGGCTGGAAAACCGGGATCTGTTCTCGAAAATCGAGGAAACCGTGCAGGCATTGCCGCCGCGCACCAGGCAGGTCTTCGAGATGATAAGACTCAATAAACTCAAATACAAGGAAGTCGCATCAATACTGGGGATATCGGAGAAAACGGTGGAGTGGCATATGACTTCCGCAATCCACGCCATCAGGGAAACCATCCGAAAAGAGAATTAAGCACTATAACGAAGCTGTTTTAAAATGAAGGAACAAGACGAAAATGAGCTGATAGGCCGCTATATTTCAGGGTCTTACGATTATCGTGACGTACTCGGTCTGTACGACTCGCTCCAAAAGGAAAGAGGAGGAGAGCTTTCCCTGCTGCTTGAGTATCTCGGAGAGAGGAAAGTGGAGCTTTCATCCGATTCCGACCGTTCATTTATGAAATGCCTGATGAAAATCAACCGCCCTCCCAAAAAGCATTCCCCCGGAACGTGGATTCTGGGCGGAGTCGCGGCGGCGCTGTCTGTCATTCTGGCGTTGTCGCTCAGCGGCAATATAGGAAAGAGGGAAACTGTAGTCAGATATCTCTCTGAAAATGCTGTCTCCAGAATTGAACTTCCTGACGGAACGAAAGTCACTATGGCGAAGGGCAGCAGGATTGACTGCCCCGGGGAATTTGACTCCAGACAAAGGAGGGTCAGCCTTTACGGGGAAGCATTTTTCGATGTGGTGCACGATGATGCCGCACCGTTTTATGTTGATGCGGGCGATGCGTCCATAAAGGTGACCGGAACCCGGTTCGATGCCATAAATGACCCCGTGAACGAGACCGTCACGGCCACACTTGTGGAAGGGTCGATAAGGTTCAGCAGCGGCAACGGAGTGATGGATGTAATTCCGGGAGAACAGGTGATTTACAACAGCGCCACGGGGGAGATGACCCGCGGGAAAGTCGATGCGGCAAAGGCGACACTCTGGACCGAAGACATCCACAGGTACAGATCCGTCACTCTTTCCGCACTCGCAGATGACTTCAGCATAATCTTCGGATACACGATAATACTCGACCCCGAACTGAAAGACATAGTGATCTCAGGAACATTCCGCAACGATGAAACAATCACCGATGTGCTCGAAATTCTCGAGAGCTGCCTTGACATAGAATACAAA
>CAVEHG010000091.1:0-6379 GCA_963615405.1 bacterium
TAAGATACCAAACACATATCAAACACATACAAAACACATATCAAACGCATATCATATAGTATTATCATAATGAAAAAGATCTTGACACTGATGATTCCGATTCTTGCATTGTGCGGGTGCGGACAGGACAGGGCTGCGGTTGCGGGGATTGACCTCGCAGACCTCGACGAAAGCGTTTCCCCGAAAGCTGATTTTTACAGATATGCCACCGGCGGATGGCAGAAAAAAAATCCGCTGAAACCAGAATATGCCCGCTACGGCTCGTTCGACATACTCGGCGAGAACAATGAAAAGAGGCTCAACGAACTGTTCCAGTCAATGAGTTCGCTCAAAACGACTCACGGCACTGTGGAGCAGAAAATTTCCGACCTCTACAAGATGGGGCTCGACTCACTCCGCAGAAATGAAGACGGTGCCGCGCCGCTGAAACCTTACATCGACGGGATTCTGGCCATTTCCGACAAGGATGCGCTTGTCCGCGGAATTGCTCAGCTGCACCTCGCGTCAGAAGGCCCGTTCTTCGGGACATACGTGATGGCGGATATGACCGACAGCGACAGCAACATCCTCTATATGAGCCAGTCCGGGCTAGGAATGGGAGACCGCGACTACTATGTGAAGGGCTGTGACCCGAAGCTGAAGTCCGGCTATCTCCAATTTCTAACGAAGGTCCTTGCGCTCGCAGGGCTTGACAACCCGGAAGGACGCGCCGCCGATGCTCTGAAAGTGGAGGACGCACTTGCGGAGGCATCGTGGACGAGCGTAGAATGCAGGGATATGGAGAAACAGTACAACCCGACTACATTCGCGCAGCTCTCCGCCGAATATCCGAACCTCTCCCTCGGAAGCTATTTCGATGCACTCGGAGTAAAGCCTGAAGGCAAGATCATCGTAACCCAGCCGTCATTCTTCAAGGCGCTCGACGGGATGTTGGAATCGGTAAAGGTGGAGGTTCTTAAGAACTATATGCTCACCCAGCTGATCCAGGGAGCCTGCGGCGCATTGAGCGATGATTTCTATAACGCAAGCTTCGACTTTTTCTCACGCCAGATGGCGGGAGTGCAGCAGCAGAAACCGCGCTGGAAGAGGGCGATGGCAGTTCCGAATTCTCTGCTTTCAGAGGCAGTCGGTGAGATGTATGTGAAGAAATATTTCCCGGCGAAGGACAAGGAAAGGATGGCGAAGATGGTTGCGAACATTCAGACGGCACTTGGCGAGCATATCGACTCGCTCGACTGGATGAGTGATGCGACCAAGGCCAAGGCACACGAAAAGCTGAACGCGTTTACGGTGAAAATCGGCTATCCTGACATCTGGAAGGACTATTCCACTCTCGAAGTGAACCCTTCCGCAAGCTATTATGAAAACATCCGTCAGGCCGCCCTCTGGGCCGTGCAGGACAATCTCACCCGTCTCGGGAAGCCGGTTGACAGGGCCGAGTGGCTGATGAGTCCGCAGACCGTGAATGCCTACTACAATCCGGCTACAAACGAAATCTGCTTCCCAGCCGCAATTCTTCAGCCTCCGTTCTTTAACCCGGATGCCGACGACGCGGTTAACTATGGCGCGATCGGCGTGGTCATAAGCCACGAGATGACACACGGTTTCGATGATCAGGGACGTCTGTTCGACAAGGACGGAAATATGGCCGACTGGTGGACAGAGGAGGATGCCGAAGCGTTCAAGGCAAAGACTGCTGTGCTCGTAAGGCAGTTTGACGAAGTGGAGGTTCTGCCGGGCGTTCACGCCAACGGCTCACTTTCCCTCGGCGAGAATATCGCCGACCACGGCGGACTGCGAATCTCCTACACCGCTCTCCAGAACTCATTCAAGGGACATCATCCTGCCCCAATCGACGGGTTCACCGCTGAACAGAGATTCTACCTCGCCTATGCAAAGGTCTGGGCAGACAACATCACCGATGAGGAGATTGCACGGCGCACCAAACTTGATGTACACTCGCTGGGACGCAACCGCGTGAATGTGACAGTACGCAACCTCGACACCTTTTTCGAGGCCTTTGACATCAGGGAGGGTGATGCAATGTGGAGGCCTGTATCCGAAAGGGTTATAATCTGGTAGTGTCCATATTATATTCACCCGATAGCCTGCGAAAGTTGATGAAATTCTGCAACTTTCGCAGGCTATCGGGTATTTTTTGCTGAGGTCCCCGTTTTATTCTTCCGGCGCGATGGATTCAGAGAATAAGGTGGCGGACATTTTTTGTGCGATGGCGCGGACATTCTCCGCGCCCAGCCCGACGCACGACGCAATTGTTTCGAACGGGATGCCCGCCACAAGAAGATTTCTTGCAACATCTTCCGCTTTCCTTCGCGCCCCGTCTTCGCAGCCAATCTCATATCCGTGGATCATTCCCTGTGTGTCCCCGATCAGGACCCCGGCTTCATAGAAGGCGCGTATTCCCGGAGTGTCGCCCATCTTGTAGTACATATTATCGCAGTTTTAGTGTTCAGTTCACAAATCTACAAAAGATTTGATAATAAATTGCCGACAAAACCGCAGCAACCTTTCGGTTGTGAGGATTTTGTCCAGCCGTGCAACGCAGCAGATCGCCCTTCCTTTCATCACGCTTGGACGGCGGAGGCGGAATAAGGGGTGGGATGCAAGGCGCACGGCGCCGACAAAACCGCAGCAACCTTTCGGTTGTGAGGATTTTGTCCAGCCGTGCAACGCAGCAGATCGCCCTTCCTTTCATCACGCTTGGACGGCGGAGGCGGAATAAGGGGTGGGATGCAAGGCGCACGGCGCCGACAAAACCGCAGCAACCTTTCGGTTGTGAGGATTTTGTCCAGCCGTGCAACGCAGCAGATCGCCCCTTATTCCACCTCCGCCGCGAGTCCACCTTCGCCAGTCTCTTTATATAGCGACGGCAAATCCTTCCCCGTCTGCCTCATCACCCTCACCACCTGGTCAAACGACACCCGGTGAAGCCCGTCCGTATATGAAGCATAGATATTCGCGTCAAGCGCCCGTGCGGCCGCATAGGCGTTGCGTTCGATGCAGGGAATCTGAACCAGCCCGCAGACAGGGTCGCAGGTCATCCCGAGATGGTGTTCAAGCCCCATTTCAGCAGCATATTCAATCTGCGCCGGCGTACCGCCCATCAGCTGGTTCGCGGCGGCGGCAGTCATAGCGCAGGCGACTCCGACCTCCCCCTGGCAACCGACTTCGGCACCTGAAATCGAAGCGTTGGTCTTTACGACATTACCAACAAGGGCCGCAGTCGCAAGAGAACGGATTATACGACGGTCACTGAAATCATAGACCTTCTTCATATGATATAGCACGCTCGGAAGCACCCCGCAGGAGCCGCAGGTCGGAGCGGTCACGATTGTGCCTCCGGAGGCGTTCTCCTCGCTCACGGCGAGAGCATAGGCGAAGATGAGCCCGCGGGTGCGCAGCACATCCTTGTAGCCCTCGGCACGGATGAAGTACGAGGCGGCCTTGCGGCGCAAGTGCAGAGGTCCAGGCAGAACTCCCTCACGGTCAAGCCCGCGTTCAATCGACTCCTGCATAACTTTCCACACTTCGCCGAGATAATCGCCGATATCGGAGTCCTCGATTTCATCGACATACTCCCAATAGGCTTTGCCGTTGCGGTTGCACCAGTCAAGAAGCTCAGTCATCGTGTTCAGCGGATATATGTCGGGAGACTCGACGGAAGGGAGCTGTTCACAGCGTATAGCACCGCCGCCGACGCTGTAGAACGTCCATTCATCGCGAAGCGTCCCGTCATCATCGACGGCGGCAATCGTCATCGCATTCGGATGCTCAGGCAGGAACACTTTCGGCTGCCACTCGATCTCCACAGGTCCTGCCGGCGAAAGAACTTCGTTTATAGCCACATCGGTCAGGTGTCCCTTTCCCGTCGCCGCAAGAGAGCCGTAGAGGCGGACGTGAAAACGGTGAGCGTCCCCGTGGTGCGACAAATACACTTTAGATGCCTGGTGCGGCCCCATAGTGTGGCTGCTTGACGGACCCTTCCCTATTCTGTATATTTCCCTGATTGATTTCATAAACAAATCTGTTTCTGATGCCCTATATTTGTGATCCAATCTATTGAAAAACACTGAAGTTACCCAGTATTTTCCTTATTCTTCAAAAAATGGAGGATGACTTTCGGATCACCCTCCATCTCTATAATTACGAAATAATTACGAAAAACGAACTCAGTCGTTCCTGCGATTACTTGTCATTCTTGATTGCGGCCTGCGCGGCAGCGAGCCGAGCGATAGGAACGCGGAACGGCGAGCAGGAAACATAGTTCAGACCGATCTTGTGGCAGAACTCGACTGATGCAGGGTCACCGCCGTGCTCACCGCAGATACCGCATTTAAGGTTCTCGCGAGTTGAACGGCCTTCGGTCACTGCGTAGTTGATGAGTTTGCCGACAGCCTTGGTGTCAAGAGTCTTGAACGGATCGGAGTCGAGAATCTTGTTGCCGAGATAGTCGCCCATAAAGGTTCCGACATCGTCCCTTGAGAATCCGAAGGTCATCTGGGTGAGGTCGTTAGTACCGAATGAGAAGAACTCTGCGGTGCGGGCCATTCTGTCAGCGGTGAGGGCTGCACGAGGGATCTCGATCATAGAACCGAACTTGTAGTCGATTGTGGTGTGGGTTGCGCCCTCGACTTCAAGTTTGATCTTCTCGCAGATCGCCTTCTGGAACTTGAGCTCCCTCTCTGAGATGGTCACAGGGATCATAATCTCAGGCTTAGGGTTGAAGCCTTCCTTGATGAGTTCAGCGGCTGCAGTGAAGATTGCACGGAACTGAGTCTCGGAAATCATAGGGTAGGTGATGTGAAGACGAACTCCACGGTGACCCATCATAGGGTTCACCTCGTGGAGGGACTCACCCCTCTTCTCGATTTCCTGCTCGTTGATTCCAAGTTCCTCGGCAAGTTCCTCCCTCTTGTCGTGTCCCTGCGGAACAAACTCGTGGAGAGGCGGGTCAAGAAGACGGAAGGTGACAGGCTTGCCGTCCATAACCTTCATAGTTCCCTTGACAGCGGCCTTGATGAACGGCTCAAGCTCGTTGAGAGCTGCGCGGCGCTCATCATCGGTCTTGGAAAGAATCATCTTGCGAAGTTTTGCAAGCGGAGTCTCGGAATTTGCGCCGTAGAACATATGTTCGATACGGAAAAGTCCGATTCCCTCTGCACCGAATGAAAGTGCGCGGGCGGCATCCTCAGGAGTGTCGGCGTTGGTGCGGACACCGAGTTTGCGGAATTTGTCGACGATATCCATAAACTTCACGAAACGCGGGTTCTCGGAAGCGTCCATAGTTTCGATCTTGGAAGCATAAACAAGACCCTTGGCACCATTGAGGCTGACATAGTCGCCCTCTTTGATCTTGGCGCCGCTCTTGAATGAAGCTGTCTTTGCGGCAAGGTCGATGGTCATTGCCTCGCAGCCTACGATGCAGCATTTGCCCCATCCGCGTGCAACGAGCGCAGCGTGTGAGGTCATACCGCCCTTCATCGTAAGGATACCTGCAGCGGCGCGCATACCCTCCACATCCTCAGGAGAAGTCTCCTCGCGGATAAGGATTGCCTTGATTCCCTTTGCTGCAGCTGCCATAGCGGCCTCGGAAGAGAACACCGCGATGCCGACCGCTCCGCCCGGAGATGCAGGAAGACCGTTTGCAATGACAGTCGCCTTCTTCTCTGAAGCGGGGTCGAGGATAGGGTGAAGAAGCTCGTCGAGCTGAGCCGGAGCAACTCTCGTCACTGCGGTCTTCTCGTCAATCATACCCTCCTCAAGCATATCCATAGCCATATTCAGGGCTGCAAGACCGGTTCTCTTGCCGATACGGCACTGGAGCATCCAGAGCTTTCCGTCCTGAATGGTGAACTCGATGTCCTGCATATCGTTGAAGTGTTGCTCAAGGTGGAGGCGGATGTCGTCAAGTTCTTTGTAAACTGCCGGCATAGCCTTCTCGAGAGATTCGAGATTTGCGTTGTGAGGAGTCTTGGTGGCCTCGTTGAGAGGGTTCGGAGTGCGGATACCGGCAACGACATCCTCGCCCTGAGCGTTGATGAGCCACTCGCCGTAGAACTTGTTGTCACCGTTGGCCGGGTTACGCGAGAATGCGACGCCTGTCGCTGAAGTGTTGCCCATATTTCCGAACACCATTGACTGCACGTTCACTGCAGTACCCCAGTCATCGGGAATTCCCTCGATTTTTCTGTAGGCAATTGCCCTCTTTCCGTTCCAGGACTTGAAGACACCTCCGATTGAACCCCAGAGCTGAGCCTCGGCAGTGTCAGGAAAATCAACCCCGAGAACTTCCTTCACGCGAACCTTGAATTTGTCGCAGAGGTCCTTGAGCTCCTCGGCGGTGATTTCAGTGTCGGAC
>CAVEHG010000092.1:0-6347 GCA_963615405.1 bacterium
AAGCACGAGAGAGCGCCTTACAATAGTCTGTGAGGAGGAACTCAATAAAGAGATCCGCGTCAGAGGCCATTTCAAGATGGTCAAAGGCAGGAAAGTCTATGTGAAGACTCACTATCGTAAACGATAGTCAAGTCTAGATCCCCTTCCATCCGTTCGGAAGCCATTTGCTTGCCCGCAAATGGCTTCCGTTATTTTATATTCCTAATCTACTACTTCGCCGAAAACCTGTACACACTGTGCTGTGTGTAAGTCTCGCCAGGGCGGAGCACGGTGTTCGGGAAATTCGGATGGTTCACCCCGTCAGGCCATTTCTGGGTCTCAAGCGCGAGAGCTCCGCGATATTCTATGATGCGTCCCTGCTTGCCCGGATAGCTTCCGTCAAAGAAATTGCCGCAGTAGAACTGCATTCCCGGCTGATCGGTAAAGACTTCAAGGGCGCGGCCGGTGCAAGGGTCATAGACAGTGCAGACTGATTTCATCTCCCCCTCTTTGTGGCCGTTCACAACCCAGTTATGGTCGTATCCACCGCCGACTGCGAGCTGAGGATGATCCTGTGACACCCTTTCACCGATTGCGTGAGGCTCGCGGAAATCAAACGGAGTCCCCTCCACCGGCATCAGTTCACCGGTCGGGATGAGGAATTTGTCCACAGGGGTGATCGCATCGGCGTCAATCGTCATCACGTGGTCAAGAATGTTTCCTCCCCTGCTTCCGTGCAGGTTGAAGAAGGCGTGATTGGAAAGGTTAACCGGAGTGGCCGCGTCGGTCACAGCCTCATACTTGATGTCAAGCTCGTTGTTTTCAGTAAGAGTGTAGGTGAGGCTGATGTCCAGATTTCCGGGGAATCCGTCTGAGCCGTCCGGACTGCGAAGCGTGAAGGTCACTGACGACGGCGTCCTCTTCGCAACATTCCAGAAAACCATATCCACTCCCGTGAGGCCTCCGTGGAGAGTCTGTCCGTTGTTGTTCTTCGGAAGGTCGTAGGTCTTTCCGTCAAGGCTGAACTTTCCGCCGCCTATCCGGTTGGCGACACGGCCCACGGTGGCTCCGAGAAAACGCTCGCCGGTGTTGTGGAAGTATCTCTGGGCATCATCGTAGCCCACGATTATGTCATCCTGATTCCCGTCCTTGTCCGGGGCAAAAAGCGAGATCACCCTCGCGCCGAAATCCGTCACCTGCATCGTGATGTCGCCTGCCTGAAGCTTGTAGAGACGCGCGTGATTATAGCCGTACTCCGGGCTCTTGCAATGGAAATTCGACGGGCGGACAATCGGAAGCTTCGGGGTGCAGGCCGCGTTGATTACCTTGAGGTTCGCCTCGCGCACGCGTGCGGCGTCCATCTTGAGGACCTTGCGGTCGTAGGTGTAGAAACCGTTCACCTCAATCTCCACATCGGTGGTCTGCGTGTACACGGCAGCGGCGCATTTGTCCAGCTGCTTGATATCGATGAGACCTTCCGTGTAGGTGACATAGGTGTCCGTCACTTCGTCAGTGCTCTGGAACTGTACATATCCCCAGTTGCGGTCAGGCGCCCAGAGATGACCCTCAAGCGGATAGCCGATTCCGCCGTACTCACCGAGGACATTGACCATTCCGTCGTCAAGGATGCGCATAAACGGAGCAGGATAGACGTGAGAGTCGAGAATGTCGCCCGCTCCCTTCACCCAGTTTCCGCCGGATGCGGCATTGACGAGGCGCGTAGGGTCCTGAGCCTTGGTGAAGTCAGCCACAGCCTTGGTGTCGAACTGGCCCCATGCCTCATTGAAAGGCACCCACACCACTATGGACTGGAATTTCTTCATTTGGGAGATTATCTCCTTCCACTCTTTGTAGTAGTTGGCCTTGTTCTGTGCGTTCGCATTCCAGTAGTCGGAGCCGCTGCCGTAGTAGTCCTCGCCCTGGCCCCACTGTTTACTGTCATTGTAGAGGCCGATGCTCGGCATATCCTGCCAAACCATCATTCCGAGGCGGTCGCAGTCGTAGTACCAGCGCGAAGGCTCGACTTTGATATGCTTGCGGATCATATTGAATCCGAGTTCCTTTGTCTTTTCTATGTCCCAGGCCATAGCCTCTGCGGTCGGCGCGGTGTAAAGTCCGTCAGGCCACCATCCCTGATCGAGAGGACCGAACTGGAAGAGTATCTCGTCATTGAGGGCAAGCCTCTTCACTCCGGCCTCGTCCTTCTGTTCGGAAATCTTGCGCAGAGCAGTGTAGCCGTCCACGCGGTCGATTACTTTTCCGTCACGGATCAGGCTTATCCTCAGACCGTAGAGATATGGATTGTCCACGCTCCAGAGTTTCGGCTTCTTTACCGTCAGGACAGCGTCGACATCCACTGCAACGGTCGCGTCAGCCTTGCGGAAAAGACTGCAGCCCGGATGTTCCGGGTCATATCCGATTTTCGGGGAAAGCAGCTCGACTTTGACTTCATCCAGCGGACTCGCGTGGTGGCACACGGTGCTGACCGTGACAGTTCCGGCTGATATGTCTGCGGTGACATTATAGTCGGCGATGTAGGCCTTCTCTGACACAGGTTCCATCCAGACGCTCTGCCAGATACCCGTGACCGGAGTGTACCAGATGCCGCGGGGGACTGCCACCTGCTTGCCGCGCGGAATGGACCAGTCCGGATCATCAGTCGGATCCCAGACCTTGACTGTAAGTTCAGCCTTGCCGTCGGCAAGAGCCTCTGTCGCGTCCACGGTGAAGGCGGTGTAGCCTCCCGTGTGGGTGCAGGCGAGATTGCCGTTCAGATAGACCTCGGCAGACCAGTCCACCGCGTCAAAATGGAGGAGCACCCTGCGGCCGTCCCAGCCCCGTGGCTTCTCTATGGTTGTTCTGTACCAGAGATTGTTCTCTTTTCCGACGAAACGTCCCACTCCGGAAAGCGAAGATTCGATGCAGAACGGAACGAGAATCTTCCCTTCCGCCTCAGGCATATCTGTCTCCCCCACCGGTGCAACGGCATAGTCCCAGAGACCGTTGAGGCATTTCCAGTCTTTCCTCACCATCTGCGGACGGGGATATTCAGGACGGGCGTTGTCCGGGTTCACTTCTTCCGCCCAGGCTGTGCGGATGTGGTCTCCGGCCGGAGCCCAGTTTTCCGTGCGCGGACCGGCGCAGGACATTGCAAGTGTCAGCAGAAGGACACAGCAGATTTTTGTCTGTTTCAGTATCATAGTCAGTGTTTTATTGATTTTCGCTCCATAAAAAACGGCAATCAGCGGAGCCGCGGAAGGCCGACATCCTGCAAATATACGAAAAAAGAGGCTGAATAAAAAGCAGCCTCTTTTTAGTCCTTACGGTTTTTATTCTTTCACCTCAGAAAAAGTCAGCAACCTGTGCCGCTTCTCAAAAAGCTTGTGGAGATGTGAACGGTAGTGGTTGCGCTCGCTGATGTCCATAACGAACGCCGTGCAGGCATAGAACGCGAACTGGGAGATCAGCCCTATGAGCTGCGGCCGGATCATCGACAGGGTGCAGGCCGCATTGTTGATGCAGTGGAAACCCTGTATGGCGAAAGTCGAAGGGAAAATCCACGAAACGGCTTTCCAGAACGGTGACATCAGCTCTGCCGGCCAGATTGTTCCGCTGAGGAAGAGGCAGATGGAAGACATAAAGAGGAGTTCCACGAAGACCGTCTCCCTGTGCCGGATGAAACGGCTGAAGGTGAAACTGAACGCCACACAGTCGATGATGAAGAAGAAAATCAGCGCGAGAATGTCGAGCAGCTGTCCCCTTTGCGGCATTCCGAACAGAGCAGGAACGAGCAGCAGGCAATAGACGGCGATTCCCACATAGACCAGCGCATAGGCCGCAGCTCTTCCGACAAGCGAGCCGTCGTGGGTCACGCGTCCCTCGCGCATAGAGCCGTTCATCACGCTCACTCCGAAGAACATAGTCTGCTGGATGACCAGAAGCAGCGCAGCGGAGAGGAAGAAAATAAGGAACGACCAGTTCGTGTTGAACGGGATTTTCTCCTCCGCAGGGATGGCCTCGACCAGTTGGGCGATGGCTTCGTCCGTCATTCCGAGCGAAGCGAAGCGGGTGGTCTCAATCGTGTGCATTTCATCAATCATCACGTGGTTGACCGCCATCGTTATGTTCTTGTAATAGAGGAAACTAGCCATATCGGCATATGTGGAAACGGTCCCCTGTTCCATCCTTGCGAGACGGTCGCCGTAATCCTCCGGGAAAAGGATGATTCCGTGAACCTCCCTCTTTTCCATAAGTTTCCGTGCCTCCGCCATAGACACACACCTGTAGGCTACATCCACCTCGCGGGTTGCGTCAATTTTCTGAATAAACCGGCGGCTGTCCGCACTCTGGCTCAGATCCACGACTGCGACAGGCATTTCGTCGACCACGCCCTTATAATATATGAGACCATATATCACCGGATAAATCAGACCTCCGAGAAGAAATATGATGAGGACATATGAATCCGCGAATATTCGTCTTAATTCTTTCAGCATAATTGTATTTTCCTATATATCATCGACATACCATCCATTCATCGACGTGTCACCCTTTCGGATATTCCGCCGTTTTTCATTTGTCGAAGTTCTGGTTTACCCACGCGCCTTTGAGACGGCCGCACACGCAGAGCGGACCGATGAGGAAGAGCAGCATATAGACAAGGTACGGCCACCATTCGCCGATTCCCGTGCCGAAAATTGCCTCCTGAACATAGGCGAGGTAGTAGAACCTCAGCGGGAAGAGAACCGCGATGCCCTGAATGGCCTTCGGCATAGCCTCAACCGGGAATGTGAATCCGGAGAATGAGAAGCCGAGTATCGTGAACAGGGCGGCTATGCTCAGCGCAAACCGGAGAGTGGGGAGCAGACCCACAATCGTCACCGCGACAGCTTCGCAGGCGAGGATGAACACCGCCATCAGAAGCATCATATTGCCGACACTTCCGGCGACAGGGAACTTGCACACGCCGTACATCAGAAGGTCAAGTCCAAGCCCCAAAAGGAGATAGATGAGAGTGTACGGGGTAAGCTTGCCGAAAAGGGCGGCCGCGAATGACCCGTCGGCAGTCTCCATCAGTTCTTTCGATGTACCGTAGCGGAGTTCGGAACCGAGCGCATAAATCAGCACGAAGATTATGCTCAGACACAGAAGGCCGGGAAGGATGATGTTGTTCAGGTAGATGTTGTAGTTCGTCATCGGGTTGCCGATGTGGTGTTCGTCAATCACAATCGGCTGAATCAGTCCCATAATCTGGCCTTCGGAATATCCCTTTGCGCGGAAAACCTCCCTCTGGACGGCTCCGCCGGTGAGCGTCACCATCGTAAGCACATCCTTGTAGCTCAGCGCTCCGGCAATCATATAGAGCGAGTTCACATAGTAGGTGAATGTCGGACGGCGATTGGCATAGACATCTGCGGCCATATTTTTCGGGATTACGCAGAGTGAAGCCACTTCGCCGGTCTGCAGCGCATCACGGGCGGAGGAGAAATCCTCGAAACGGACCACTTTCCCAAGCTGAGTCGCGTCGAGCTGGCTGCAGAAATTGCGTGACAGGGAAGAGTTGTCAAAGTCCACCACTCCGATCGGCAATTTTTCAGGCAATCCCGCCTTGAAGAATGTCAGGTAGAAAATGCAGCAGACTGCCATCATTCCCACCGACCCGAGCAGATAGACCGGTTTACGGCGGATAATCCCGAGCTCTCGCCGCATAACTTTCAAAAAACTGTTCATAATATACACTTGTTTCGCATGTACCCCTATTTCGTTGGGAATTCGGGGGTTTGAACAAGACATCCAACGCGGCAGACCGCCTTTTATTTATCCCGTACAACGATGGCGGTCATCCCGGGACGCAGCCCCTCCACTGCGGCAACAGGCACAGCCCTCACCTCGAAGGTCTTTGCGTCGTACCTGTCAGTCTCCTTTGTAGCCCTCCAGGTCGCGTAGGACTCGCGGGCCGCGATGTAGGTCACGACGGCGTCAACCTCCTTGCCGTCAAGGGCCGGGATGCTCAGACGGAGCTTGTCGCCGGATTTCATGCTGTGGAGCTTGTCCTCGCGGATGTTGAATGTGAACCACATGTCGGTGAGGTCGGTAACCGTCATTATCGGAGAACCGGTACCGACAAGTTCACCCACGTGAGGGTAACGTGCGGTAATCACGCCGTCAACCGGAGATGTGAGCTTAAGCTCTGAAAGATAGGACTTTACCTCCATAACTGCGCCGTTGGCCCTGTCAACGAGAGCGATTGCGGCAGCCTTGTCCTCTTCGCGCGCGCCTTTTACTGCCATATTATACTGTGACTTTGCAGCCTCTGCTGTTGCAGCGGCGGCATTGTACTGGGCAGTCGCCTCGTCGAACTTCTGGTC
>CAVEHG010000093.1:0-6338 GCA_963615405.1 bacterium
CTCTCCGCTACATCGTGAACCAGCCGTTTGCTGCTACCGGCACTGAAGGCCAGTTCGACGTCAAGATCAACCTTGACGGCGGCGGAATCAAAGGTCAGGCAGAGGCTGCCCGTCTGGGAATCTCCCGCGCACTGTGCGAGATTGACAGCGAGGCATACCGCCAGACCCTCAAGTCCGAAGGCTTCCTTACACGTGACGCCCGTGAGGTTGAGCGTAAGAAGCCAGGTCAGCCGGGTGCACGTAGGCGCTTCCAGTTCAGCAAACGTTAATCGTTACAGCCTGATTTACTCAACGCACAGTCCGGTCACAAAATCGCAGGACTCCGATTCGGGATGGGAATCCCGGCGGGCTGCCTGACAGATTTGCCTGACTGCGGAAATTTCGGAGACCGGCAGAGCCGCTGCTTCCGGAATGAAGAAAAGAGCCTCCCCGGGCAAGGCAATCCGACGGAGGAAAGTAAAAACAAAGTAAAATTGAAAACAATGCCAAGATCTAATTTCCAGGAACTGCTTGATGCAGGTGTTCACTTCGGACACCTGGCGAGAAAGTGGAATCCGAAGATGGCCCCTTACATTTTCGACCAGAAGAACGGAATCCACATCATCGACCTGCATAAAAGTATAGTAAAGATTGACGAGGCTGCAGAAGTTCTCAAACAGCTTGCGCATTCAGGACGCAAGGTGCTTTTTGTAGCCACAAAGAAGCAGGCTAAGGACATCGTTGCCGAGAAAGCCGCTTCAGTCAATATGCCTTATGTTACGGAGCGCTGGGCAGGCGGTATGCTTACCAACTTCCCGACCATCCGCAAGGCAGTCAAGAAAATGAACACCATCGACAAGATGATTGAAGATGGCACGTTCGACACGCTTGCAAAGCGCGAGCGTCTTCAGATTACGCGTCAGAGAGCAAAACTTGAGAAGAACCTCGGTTCCATCAAGGATCTCAGCCGCCTTCCTTCCGCACTTTTCGTAGTGGATGTCCAGAAAGAGATGAATGCCGTAAAAGAGGCAAACCGTCTCAACATTCCGGTAATCGCCATGGTTGATACTTGTTGCGATCCTACTCCGATTGATTATGTGATTCCGGCCAATGATGATGCCGCAAAGTCCATCGCCTACATTATGGACGTGCTTTGCCAGGCAATCAATGAAGGACTGAACGAAAGGAAACTTGAGAAGGAAAAGGAAGCTCCCGAGGCTGCTGAAGAGAAGCCGGTTGCAGGCAAGAAACTCCGTTCCCGCAAGGGCAAGGCAGAGGAGACCGCTGAGTCCGCTCCTGTAGAGGAGGCTGCCGAGGCTCCTGCAGAGGAAGCCGCTCCGGTCGCTGAAGCTCCGGTTGCAGAAGAGGCCCCTGTTGAGGAAACTCCTGCAGAAGAGGCTCCGAAGGCTGACGCTGAATAAGCGGAGGGCTTACGCCGAATTAATTCAAGTACGAACAGATTAAAATTCAAGACAATGGATATCAAAGCAGCTGACGTAATGAAACTGCGTCAAATGACCGGTGCCGGAATGATGGACTGCAAGAAGGCTCTCATCGAGGCTGAAGGCGACTACAACCGCGCACAGGAAATCATCCGTGAGAAAGGCAAGCTCGTTGCTGCGAAGCGTGCGGACAGGGAGACCACCGAAGGTGCAGTTCTCGCCCGCATCGACGGCGACAAGGCCATACTCGTATGCCTTGGATGCGAGACCGACTTCGTTTCCAAGAACGCTGAGTTCCAGGCTCTCGCCAATGCAATCGCAGACGCTGCAATCAAGGCTTTCCCTGCTGACGCCGAGGCTCTCAAGAGCGTGGTTCTCGCAGACGGAAGGACCGTTGAGGCGGCTGTCACCGAGCAGACCGGAAAGACCGGAGAGAAGCACGTTGTGGCATACTACGCCACCATCAGCGCTCCGTTCTCCGCAGCCTATGTTCACCACAACGGCAAGGTGGCTTCAGTTGTCGGCTTCAACAAGGAGGTTGACGCTGAAATCGCAAGGGGAATCGCAATCCAGGTTGCGACTATGAACCCTGTCTCAGTTTCCGAGAAGGATTGCCCTGCAGAGGTCGTTGCAAAGGAAGTCGCTCTCTACAAGGAGCAGATGAAGGACGACCCTAAGATGGCCGGCAAGCCTGAGGCTATGCTTGAGCAGATTGCGAAAGGCAAGCTCGGCAAGTTCTTCAAGGAGAACACTCTTCTTGAGCAGGCCTACCAGATGGGCGACGGCAAGGAAGCCGTAAAGGATGTCCTCGCCAAGGCTGACAAGGAGGCGCAGGTGCTTGCATTCAAGCGTTTCTCCCTCAGTGACTAAAACTTGAAAGAGGTTAAGATAAAAGAAGAGGCTGACTTTTTGGTCAGCCTCTTTTTTTATGCTATCGTGGCAGGTGACGCTACTCTCCTGCGAACAGTCCGATGATGTTGAGGATGACCTTCGACGCCTTCTCCATCGACTCAAGCGGGACATATTCCAGTTTGCCGTGGAAATTGTGTCCGCCGGCGAAAAGGTTCGGGCAGGGGAGTCCCATAAACGAGAGATTCGCCCCGTCCGTGCCGCCGCGAATCGGCTGAATCTTCGGTTTCACGCCCTCCATTTCCATCGCCTTGACCGCCTTGTCGATGATTTCGTAGTGCGGTTCCACCTGCTTGCGCATATTGTAATACTGGTGTTTCACCTCCACGCTCGCCGTGCCTTCGCCGTATTTCGCATTGATGAAATCCACACAGTCCTGAATAATCGCCTTGCGCTTTTCGTAGAGCCCGAGGTCGTGGTCACGGATTATATAGGAGAACGTCGCCTCCTCCACCGTCCCCGTGAATCCGACGATGTGGAAGAATCCCTCATATCCTTCAGTGAATTCCGGCCTCTGCTCCACAGGAAGAAGGGAATTGAGTTCCATTCCTATGAGAATGGCGTTCTTCATCTTGCCTTTGGCGTAGCCCGGATGGATGTTTCGTCCCTGAATCTTCACCGTCGCCGAAGCCGCGTTGAAATTTTCATATTCCAGTTCGCCGACCGCTCCGCCGTCCATCGTGTAGGCATATTCCGCCCCGAACTTCGCGACGTCGAACTTCACCACTCCGCGGCCGATTTCCTCGTCCGGAGTGAAGCCTATACAGATTTTCCCGTGCTTGAACTCCGGGTGCTCCACGATGTACTGCACCGCGTCCATAATCTCGGCGACCCCGGCCTTGTCGTCCGCCCCGAGCAGCGTGGTTCCGTCGGTGGTGATGACCGTCTGCCCCCTGTAGAGGGCCAGTTCCGGGAAGTCCGAAACTTTCAGCGCAAGGCCCGGCACGCCGCGAAGAGGAATGTCTCCGCCGTCATATCCATTGATTATCTGAGGTTTGATGTCCGCTCCCGAAGCGTCCGGCGACGTGTCGACGTGGGCGATGAATCCGAGAGCCGGCACATCCTTGTCCCCGACATTCGACGGAATCGTCGCCATCACAAATCCCCATTCGTCGAGTGTCGCCTCGACTCCCATCTCCACAAGTTCGTCGCGGAGCATACGCAGAAGGTTCAATTCCTTCGCGGCGCTCGGCTGGCTGTCGCTGCTTTCATCGGACTGGGTGTCCACAGCCACATATCTCAAAAATCTGTCAATCAAATTTTCCATATCAACTGAAAATTTACTTATTGTCACAAGGTTTTGTTATCATATGGGGCACAACGCCCTCTATTCACTGCGTTTCATGGAGGCCAGGATCATATACCCGATCAGAGCGATGTACGGCAGGATTGCGACAGGCTCGGCCCAATACTGCGCCCACACTGTGTCCGCGCCGATGTACCAGTCCACATTCGCGAACTTCAGGATCGCGCTCACCACACCCATCAGCGCACCGCCGGCAATGAATCCGGAAGCGATCAGAGTGCCTTTCTCCTGACGTGCCGCATTCACTTCGGCCTTCTTGCTGCGGCTTCCGACGAACCACGAAATCGCACCGCCGATGAGCAGCGGAAGATTCAGATCAATCGGGATGAACATTCCGAGAGCGAACGCCAGAGCCGGCACCTTGCAGAGAGTCAGCACGATGGCCAGCACCGCGCCTATTCCGTAGAGCAGCCACGGAGCGTTCCCTCCGTTCATCATCGGCTCGATCACGGCAGCCATCGCGTTCGCCTGGGGAGCCACAAGGGCGTTCTCTCCGGTGAATCCGTAGGTCTTGTTCAGCACCATCATCACTCCGCCCACAGTGGCTGCGGCGACAAGCACTCCGAGAAATTTCCAGGTCTCCTGATTTTTCGGGGTGGTGCCTATCCAGTAGCCGACCTTGAGATCGGTGATGAACGCGCCCGCAACAGAAAGGGCTGTGCAGACAACGCCGCCGATGACCATTGCCGCCACCATTCCGGCGGTTCCCTTCAGCCCGCAGGCCACGAGTATTATGCTTGCAAGAATAAGTGTCATGATTGTCATTCCGCTGACCGGATTCGAGCCCACGATTGCAATCGCGTTCGCCGCCACCGTTGTGAACAGGAAGGCGATCACGGCCACAATCAGCAGCCCCACAAGTGCCAGCCAGAGGTTGTCCACAACCCCGCAGGCAAAGAAGATGAACACGGCGATCAGCGCCGCCACGATGCCGATTACGACGATTTTCATCGATATGTCCCTCTGTGTTCTCAGAACTTCCTCGCCGACATCGCTCTTTTTCTTTTTGAACTCACCCACGGCAAGTCCGAGAGCGGATTTGATGACGCCGAAGGACTTGATGATTCCGATGATTCCCGCAGTCGCTATGCCACCGATTCCGATGTGCCGCGCATAGTTGCTGAAAATCTGGTCTGCGGTCATCTCCGACACGGTCTGCGTGATGCCCGTGCCCATAAAGTCAAGCACGCTGCCGCCCCAGAGGAGGTTCATCAGAGGGATGATCACCAGCCAGACCAGCAGGCTTCCGCAGCATATTATAAAGGAGTATTTCAGTCCCACGATATATCCCAGACCGAGCACCGCGGCGCCAGTGTTCACCTTGAGCACCACCTTCGCCTTGTCCGCGATCGCCTGCCCCAGAGGCAGAACTGTGGTGGAAAGAGTTTCGCTCCACGCTCCGAAGGTTGCCACGACAAAGTCATAGAGTCCTCCGATGAGACCGCTCGCAAGCAGGGTCTTCGCGCCTTTTCCTCCGGATTCTCCGCTCACGAGCACCTGGGTGGTCGCAGTGGCTTCAGGGAACGGATATTTCCCGTGCATCTCCTTTACGAAGTATTTCCTGAACGGAATCAGGAACAGGATGCCGAGCACGCCTCCGAGAAGGCTTGAAAAGAAGACCTTGCTGAAATTCACCGTCAGATCCGGATATTTGTCCTGAAGAATGTAGAGCGCCGGCAGAGTGAATATCGCGCCTGCCACGATGGCTCCGGAGCAGGAACCGATGGACTGAATCATCACATTTTCCCCGAGGCTGTTTTTTCTCCCGAGAGCAGACGAAAGCCCCACCGCGATGATGGCAATCGGAATCGCCGCCTCGAACACCTGTCCCACTTTCAGCCCCAGATAGGCGGCCGCAGCCGAGAATATGACAGTCATCACCAGCCCGACAGAAACGGACCAGGGCGTGACCTCCGGATAGTTTTTCTTCGGCGAGAGCAGCGGCTGGTACTCTTCTCCCGGCTTGAGCTCCCGCGCAGCGTTTTCCGGGAGCGATGTCTTAATCTTTTCTTCCATATGAATCTCCATAAAATTTCAACGAACTTGCAAAGTTAGTATCATTAAGGAATAACTTGCTAATCTTTGTTTGTCTTTTTGGTCTATATTCGATTTATCATCGGTCGTATACCTCCATTCCTGCAAAAATATTTGAAAAAAAGTCGCGGAAAAATTTGCAGGGAATGAAAAAGTCCGTATCTTTGCAGCCCATTTCGGAAAAACGGAGTGGTTGGTTCTTTGGAAACAAAGAAGAGTTCATTGAAAAGTTTGAGAGAGATTAAGAGGTAAGTAAAAAAGCTTAATTGAAAAATTAGTCTGTAATTCGATTCTTTTTCTGCGTGAGCAGGGAGGGAGTCAAAGGATTGAAAAATAAACGAGAGTTATTTTCGAAACGTAATAGAATTAGGGACTGCAATTTCAAGGCAAACGAGAAAGTTTAGAGAGTGCAATACAGTTGTACTTGGCTAAGTGTAATTCATTCAAGAGAAAGGTTACAAGAGCGAACGGGGGATGCCTTGGCTTCCGGAGACGAAGAAGGACGTGGTAAGCTGCGAAAAGGCTCGGGGAACTGCAAACAGGTACTGATCCGAGCATGTCCGAATGGGGCAACCTGGCGGATTGAAGATCCGTCGCCAGAGGAATCTGGAGTAAACCCGGGGAACTGAAACATCTCAGTACCCGGAGGAAGAGAAAGAAAGTATCGA
>CAVEHG010000094.1:0-6027 GCA_963615405.1 bacterium
CTCTACGCCTTCACGGACTGCGAGGTTTCCATATCCCCGAACACTTGTGTAATCGTGGACAAAAAACCTCAGTTCCTCGGGGTCGATGATGTCCTGCGCTATGACACTCTTCACACGAAAGACCTTCTGCGTCAGGAACTTGAAATTCGTCTCGGCGAACTCGAAAGCGACTGGCACTACAATTCCCTCGAACGCATATTCTTTGAACAGAGGGTCTACAAGATTCTCGAAAAGGATGACGCGAAGACCTGGGAAATCCAGCTCGGGGAAGTTTTCGCGAAGATGAAGGAATATCAGAGCCTTCTCAAGCGGGAGATTCTGATGGACGACATTCTCAAACTTGTCGAAAAGCCTGTGCGCAAGATTTCAAAGTTCGACACGAAGGCTGTTGACGAGAAAATCCGGGGCATCGAAGACGAGATGGATGAGGTCCGGAACAATCTGGAGCACCTCACGGAGTACACGATAAGGTGGTTCAACGGGCTTAAGAAGAAATACGGCAAGGAATGGACGAGGAAGACGGAAATCACCGGATTCGAGAGCATCGCCGCGACCAAGGTCGTGAACAACAACGCGAAACTCTATGCGAACCGCGCCGAGGGATTCGTGGGAATCGGGCTCAAGAAGGACGAGAACACGGAGTTCGTCTGCGACTGTTCCGATATGTCCGAATTTGTCGTGATTATGAAAGACGGCAAGTACAAGGTGATGAAAGTCGGAGAGAAGGTCTATGTGGGGCAGGATTTCCTCTATGTGGGGCTGTTCAACCGCGGCGACGAGCGGACGGTTTACAATGTGATTTACCGCGACGGCAAGGGTCCGGTAAGCTATGCGAAGAGGTTCGCGCTGACATCCATCACCAGAGACAAGGACTATGACATAACGCAGGGCACACCGGGTTCCGTAATCCAGTGGCTCACAGTCAATCCGAACGGCGAGGCCGAAACGGTGAAGGTCTATCTCAAGGCGAAGCCGAAACTGAAGAAACTCATCGACGAATATGACTTCTCGCAGCTCGAAATCAAGGGACGCGGCTCCCGGGGAAATGTGGTGGCGAGGAAGAACGCGGTCCAGAAGATTGCTCTCAAGTCGAAGGGTGTCTCCACCATCGGCGGCAAGGACATCTGGTTCGATTCCGACATCCAGAAGCTCAACGACGAGGGACGCGGCCGTCATCTCGGCCAGTTCAACACCGGAGACCACATCCTCGCGGTGTTCAGGGACGGAACCTACTACACGACCGGTTTCGACCTTAGCAGCCGCTATCAGGGCGAGCTTCTGCTCATCGAGAAATATGAAACCGGGAAGACATTCACTGCGCTATACTACGACAAGGCCGCGAAGTCGTTCTATGTCAAGAGGTTCTCTTTCGATGTGAGCGACAACAATCCGGTTTCTTTCATCTCTGACAGCAAGGGGTCCTATCTCGTTGAACTCAGCGGGGATGCCCATCCCCAGTTCGAAATCGTCTTCGGAGGCAAGTACGAACACCGTGAAAACGAGAAAGTTGATGCGGAGGAGTTCATCGCAAAGAAGGGTCTGGCGGCCAAGGGAAAGAAGGTCAGCGCGCTGGATGTGAAGAAGGTCCGTTTTATCGAGCCGCTAGTGAAGCCTGAAGCCGAACTGCCGGCCGCGGCGGAGGAGACTGTTGTTCCGGTCAGTCAGGAAGATGAGGCTGCGGAGGGAGATTACACTGCGCCGGTTCAGCCGGAGGAACCTCTGGACCTGAATCTTGATGATTATCCGACATTGTTTTAACCCATTCATATGATTATCACCTTGACGGGAATGATGGGATGCGGAAAGAGCAGCGTCGGCAGGGAACTGTCGGAGCTGCTCTCGTTGCCTTTCGTCGATCTGGACGGATACATTGAGAAGCTGGATGGGCGAAACATAAGGGACATTTTCGCCGCCGAGGGGGAAAGGGCGTTCAGGGAAACGGAACTGAAGGCGCTGAAGGAGATCCTGAAGGGGGACGATCTTCAATGCGGGCCCGGGGACGGGTCTCCGGAGGAACCTCGGGAGGAATTCAGAAACCGGCCCGGGGACGCCAATATGGTGCTTGCCCTGGGCGGAGGCACGCTCACCTCGCCCGAATGTGCGGAGCTTGTTGCGGAACACACCTTCTGCATCTATCTGAAGGCATCCGCCGACACACTTTTCTCACGTCTTGAAAACGAGGCCGCAGGCCGTCCTATGCTGAATCCGGCTCTCGGCGGGCCGGAGGAAGGGTTGCCGTGTCAGAATGTCACCGGTCCCACGCCGCCAGAGAGCGGAGAGCTGCTCCGGCGCATCACCGAATTGCTCCTTGAGAGAGCTCCCGCCTACGAAAAAGCCGCCAGCCTCGCAGTTGAGACTGACGGCCTCACAGTCAAACAGGTCGCCGACGCCGTCAGAACCTCTTTCCGAGTGAGAATTCAAGAGTGTCCGAGCGGTCAAACCGGTGCGCACGCATAGCGAATCCGAGAAAGATATTGCCCGCTTTCGGAATGTGCCAGCGGATAAGCGCACGCTGGTAGTTCCAGGTCGAGTCCTCGATGCCGAGCTTTTTGTAGAGATAGACCCCGAGACCGATGCCGACCTCGACATTACGGTAGAAAAACGACTGCTGGATGTAGGTTCCCACATAGACAGGGCTGGTCTTCACCGGAGTTCCGTGAACGAGTTCCCAATATTCGCCAAGACGTTTCCAGTTTTCAGTGTAGGAGACATCCACCCCGACTCCTGTCGCGAAAATCGGATGGTAGCGGTAGGAGACCGTCCCTCCGAGGTTCAGCCTGAGCCACGGGCGGAAAGTGCCCCAGCGGTTCTCGTCGCCGTCCTTGAGAACATATTTGCGATACACTCCCCTTTCCGCATCACAGCTGTGCACACCGCCTGAAAAATAGACGTCGAACAGCCATTTTTTGAATTCAGGACGCTGTGGAGCGGCGCCCCTGCGCCCAAGAGGACGGTCATTGAGGTTGTAGCGGACAAAGGCTCCGGCGGAGATTTCATTCAGCCCGTAGTTCGGCGTACGCATCATCCCGTTGGAGCGGTGGGTGAGAAAGACATTGGCTCCGGCCTCCCACTTGGGAGTTATGCTGACCGTCGCCTCCAGCCCGGCGCCGAACATCACCAGCATCCTTGTGCCGACATACAGATTCTTCGGATTGGTCACCGCATCCCATTTCCGGGTCATATACGACAGGCCGAGTTCAATGGCCGGCCCGAACGAGAACCTCCGGGTCTTGAGAAAATCGAACTGTGCGTAGCCGAAAAGCGTGTAGGCATCGCCGAGCCTTGAGGATGACTCCGGATGGCATTTAACCCCGCCCATATTCGACCAGGAAAATCCCAGCCCATAGTTCGGGAAATTGTATGCCCACGAATACCAGTCGCCATCTTCCGGACGCGTGTTCAGCCCGGCCCTGACTCCGGCCGAGGCAAAGTCATATGTCTCAATCAGATTGTCATAGATGTGCAGCGCATCCATCAGATGGCTGCCGCGGGCAAACGCCGAAACGCTGATATGCCCGCTGTCCGGAGTCTGCGCGGAGAGCGTCCACGCGCCGGAAGCGAGCACAGCCAGACTTATGACCGCGAATACAATTTTCTTCATCGCAAAAACCGCTAAAAGGAGTATCTGTCCCCACTGGAAACCGTCAAATTCTCATCCGCCCCATACACAGACAGAACTAATAGATGCGGTTTAAAGACAAACCGTTGCGGGAGATCTTCTTCTCAGCGCCCTGCGGCGTCTGCATAATTTCATTTTTCCCGCAATTATTGGACAAAGTGGCTTATCTTATGCACTATTTATTTTGAAATCTGATTATTATGACTATTTTTGCAGTGGTTTGAAAATGGTCGTATAATTTTTAATTATTCTAAATTTCACAATTATGGCAACTAAGTATTCTGGTACCCGGACCGAGAAAAATCTGGAAACGGCATTCGCCGGCGAGTCTCAGGCACGCAACAAATACACCTACTTCGCATCGAAGGCAAAAAAGGAAGGATTCGAGCAGATAGCAGCGCTTTTCCTTGAGACTGCGGAAAACGAGAAAGAGCACGCAAAGCTCTGGTTCAAAGAACTTAACGGCATCGGCGACACTGCCCATAACCTCGCTGCGGCCGCAGAAGGGGAAAACTACGAATGGACCGATATGTACGACGGCTTCGCAAAGACGGCGGAAGAAGAAGGCTTCCCTGAGCTTGCGGCGAAGTTCCGCGGAGTGGCGGCCATCGAGAAGCGCCACGAGGAGCGTTACCGCGCCCTTCTCAAGAATGTGGAGACAGCGTCCGTCTTCGAAAAATCCGAAGTGAAAGTCTGGGAATGCCGCAACTGCGGACACATCGTCGTAGGCACGAAAGCGCCGGAGGTTTGCCCGGTCTGCGCACATCCGAAATCATATTTTGAGATCCACAAGGAGAATTTTTAAAAACTCAAGTTTCGCACTGCGAAGCTTAAATAACTCAAGTTTCGCAAGCGCGAAATTTAAATGAAAGAAATGACACAACTTGCATTATTGGAGACAGTTGCGACAGCTGCCGATTGGAAAATGCCAGCCTGGGCGATGATACCTTTCGCCCTGATGCTGATTATGATTGCAGTCGGGCCGCTGTTCGCCGGACAATGGTGGGAAAAGAATTCCCACAAACTTTTCGTTTCGGCCGTTCTCGGAACGCCCGTAGCGGTCTTTCTCATACTTCACGGACTCGCAGGAGAACTTGAACACCAGATTCTGTTCGACTACATTCCGTTCGTGATTCTTCTTCTCACGCTCTATGTCGTGACTGGAGGCATCCACGTCACCGGCGACATCAGACCTACCGCCGGGGTAAACACGGCTCTGCTAGGAACCGGATTCGTGCTGTCTTCGTTTATGGGAACGACAGGAGCGGCAATGCTGCTCATTCGTCCGCTTCTCGACGTGAACAGAAACCGCAAATACAAAGTCCACACTCTGCTTTTCTTCATTGCACTCGTGGCCAACTGCGGAGGTCTGCTCACCCCTCTCGGCGATCCGCCTCTTTTTATGATTTACCTCAGGGGGGCATCGTTCACGTGGTTCCTCAATATGCTTCCGGAATGGCTTTTCACCGGAGGGGTGCTGATGCTGATCTACTATCTTGCAGACCGCTTCCACTTCTCGAAAAAAGAAGATCCGTCGGCTTTTGAACTGCCGGAAGACAGACGGCCGATCCGATTCAGGGGAAGGCGCAATTTCTGGTATCTCGGAGGCGTGATTCTCGCCGTGGCGTTCATAAACCCAAGCTTCATCCCGCAGATGGGAGCCGATGACGCGCACCTGTGGGTCAAATTTCTCCGCGAGATCGTTCTTCTCACACTTATGGGAATCTCTCTCTACACGACCAACCGCGAAGTTCGCTATGAAATGAACAAATTCTCTTGGAGTCCGATCATCGAAGTGGCGTGGCTGTTCCTCGGAATATTCGTCACCATGACTCCTGCGCTCATCTATATGGAAGAGAATGCAGCCAACCTCGGTTTCAACGAAGTCTGGCAGTTCTATTTCTCCACGGGAGCGCTCAGCTCATTCCTTGACAACACCCCGACGGCAGTGGCGTTCCACAGCCTTGCAAGCGGTCTTCCGGCTTCCGTCGCCGCAGCCCAGGCCGGCATAGTCGACGGAATGGTGGACGGGACGATGTTCGTGGCGGGAGTCCCTGAGGTGATCCTGAAGGCGATTTCAATCGGATCCGTCTTCTTCGGAGCCATCACCTACATCGGCAACGGCCCGAACTTTATGGTGAAGTCCATTGCCGAGAGCCAGGGAATCAAGATGCCGTCATTCTTCGGCTATATGGTCAGATTCTCCCTCATTGTGCTCCTCCCGGTTTATGTCCTGATCTATTTCATTTTCCTGTAGACTTCAGACTGGGCCGGAGGCACACAAAACATGATATATATAAGAGAGGAGGAGTATGTCGAGTAATCAGTGTTGATAAAAGATTATCGAAGCAGGTCTACATATCATTCATTGACAAGCCCTTATAGGAAATGTCATAGTTCTTGAACTC
>CAVEHG010000095.1:0-5894 GCA_963615405.1 bacterium
TCGCCTGCAGGCACTTCGGCAAGAAAAACCTCAAGGTCGGCCACGCCGGCACGCTTGACCCGCTCGCAACGGGGGTACTGCTTGTGTGCATCGGCAACGCCACAAAAAAAGCCGAACAGTTTCAGGCCCACGACAAGGAATACATTGCCGGAGTCTCATTCGGCGCGACCACCCCGTCCTACGATCTTGAGAAGGATATTGACAGGCGGTTTCCCGTGGATGGCGTAACGGAAGAGGCCGTAAAGAAGGCTCTCAAAGGCTTTCTCGGGGAGCAGGACCAGGTGGCGCCGCTTTTCAGCGCCAAGTCAGTGGACGGAGTCCGTGCCTACGAAATTGCGAGGAAGCTTTACAGGAAGGCCCGGAATGACCGCCCCCGCGAGAGCATCTCCCAGCAAAACATATCGAAAGACTCCGGGGAAAACGCCTCCACAGAGGCCTGGAGCTCGGCTTTCGACTCACAGGCTCAGCAGCTGATCCGCACCGCCAGGATCCGCATAGACAGAGCTGACCTTCTGAATTTCAGCCCAGAAGGCGCGCCCAGGTTCGCTCCCGAAACCGCCCCGGACTACAGCGGGCTCAGCCCCGAGGAAATCTCCCGGGCCAAAGAAAAGGACAGCCGCATCAACATCGCTGACATAAGCGGGCTTCACCTTCCGCTTGCGGAGATAAGACTCGCCTGCACCAAAGGTACCTATGTCCGTGCATTCGCAAGAGACCTCGGCGAGTCACTCGGGGGTGGAGCGTTCCTCAGTTACCTCACACGCAACCGCAGCGGAGACTTCAGCCTCGCGAACTCCCTCACCCTCGGCGACATCACCCGGCTGTTTGCCTAAAAAACTGTTCCTCTATCCGGGAAATTGTGGCGCAGTAGCCGGATGCGCTGATTCTTCGTACTTTTGTTCTACTAAGGCAGCGGATTCATCGCCCCGGCGCAGGTGCAGACGAAGGCGCTGACCTGGACGGCCTTGCGGTGTGCCCGTGAGATGGGCTCGCCTTTCAGCAGGGAAGCGCAGAAGGCCGCGGTGAAACTGTCTCCGGCGCCCACTGTGTCAACCACTTTCACCTTCGGGGTGGAAAGGAAGGACTCCCCTTCTGAAGAGAATACATAGCTTCCGTCAGTGCCGCAGGTGAGAATCAACATTCTGAGGCCGTAGAGTTCAATCAGGCGATGACATTTTGCCGCCACTCCGCCCTCAAGAGAGAACATCTGTGAAACCTTTTCCAGTTCTTCATCATTGATTTTAAGAATGTCGCACCTGCGCATCGAATCCTCGATGACTTCCGGAGTGTAATAGGTGACCCTGAGGTTGATGTCAAAAATTTTCAGACAATCCTCGGGTACGCAATCAAGGAATCGCCGAATTGACTCTCTGCTGACCGCACTTCGCTGCGCGAGCGAACCCCAGCACACCGCAAGGCAGTCTGAAGCGACTTCCTGCATCCCGGGAGTGAACGGGATGTTGTCCCAGGCCGGGTTCTCGATGAATGTATAGGTCGGGATGCCGAAGCCGTCGAGTGACACATCCACCCTCCCCGTCGGAAAATCCACTCTCGGGAGGATGAATTCGAGGCCGTTTTCGGAGAAAATCCTCTCCGCTTCATCCCCAAGGCTGTCGCGTCCTATCGCGCTGATCGCTACAGCCGGAAAGCCCAACTGTCCCACATTGAAAGCGAAGTTTGCCGGTGCGCCGCCGAGTTTCGCCCCCTCCGGAAGCACATCCCAAAGGACCTCTCCAAGCCCCACAACATATCTTTTCTTTTCCATAATATCCAATCCATTTAAGTTTCGCATGTACTTTAATTCGTTGGGTATTCGTGGGTTACCCGTTTGAAGGAAAAAGTCCTACAAAAATAGAAATAAATCAGCACCCGCGCAAGAGTGCCTACAGCAGACTCCAATTGCAGAAAACAGGACAATTAACTATTCGAAAATTTCCCGGCAGGGGCGTCCACGCCAGGCATCCGGCACTTCAATTCCCAAGATGGCCGCTATGGTCGGAGCCGTGTCGTAGCGATACACGACGGATTGGATCTCGTGACCTTTCTTTATGCCCTTCCCGAAAAATACAAGAGGAACCTCCATCTCATCCATCGTAATGCCGCCGTGTCCCCTTTCTGCGAATCCTCCGTGGTCGGAAACGAGAACGAAAACTGAGGAATCATAAATCCCGGCATCCTTTGTAGCCTGCACAATGGCCGCAAGATTTTTGTCAAGGACAGAGAGAGCCCTGTAGTATTCCTCGCTGCCCCATCCGACCGTATGTCCGGCGTGATCCGGATTGTCGAATATGCACATCGCGAAGTCCTGTCCAGTCTTTATGCAGTTGTCTATGAAATCTTCAGTGAGCTTTCTCTCTCCCGTCGCGTAATCCTCGTAAGTAGCTGAATAATCAGCAAACTCTTTCCCGACGATGCTGAGTATAGTTCCCCATTCGCTGATGGCGCCAATTCTGGCTTCCGGCCTTTCCTTTCTAAGAACACTTACGATTGAAGGGAACTTTTTCCCGTCGTCACGCACCGCGGTCGGAGCGAAGTTCGGGTCGTCGTTGTTGGCAATCCACCCGTGTCCTTCAGGTCCGACACCGCAGAACATCGTAGCCCAGTTCGGGGCGCTGATCGACGGATGGATCGTGCGGGCGAACCGGGTCCAGGCACCTCCTTCCATCATACTCCTGTACACAGGCATACCTGATATGGCTCTGTCAAAAGTGCTGTGGGCGGCGAACCCGTCAAACCCGATCACAAACACGTGCTCAACGCCATCAACTCCCTTGAATTGGCTATGTCCATTCTGTCCGCATCCGCAGATGAGTGCGGCGAATACTACACTTACAAAAATGACAAGTAACTTTTTCATAATGAATCAAGCAATTTTCTCATTATTAACTATAAACTCAGGTGAGCCTGAATTATCGCTTGAGGGATTTCAGGAGTTTCTTCGCGTCCTTCTCCCCAGCCTTGAATGCATCTGAAATGCGCACAGGTTTTCCGCCAGCCTCAAGGCTCATATTGGAGGCTTTCATAAATGCGAAGATCTCCAGCGTTTCCTCCCTGGAAACCGGAGGGACACCGGTCTTGAAGAAATCGAGGACGGCGCGAATCATCGTATGGTAGCCCTCGAAAGTTCCGGTTGTGACAGTTCCCTTTTCGGTGATTGCCGTACCGCCGTAAACATACTGCCCGTTCTTAATGGCACGGAATGTACCGAGCCGGCCGTCGCTCCATTTGCCCACGACGATGTCCGCTTCATCGGTGCCGACTCTCACGACCTCCTCACATCCGGTGCCCATCACCGTAAAAAGGCCTTCCACGCCGTGGATTCCGTAATAGCCGAAATCCGGATGGGTCGGCTCCGGATGGTGCGGAGAATATATGTCCGCTCCGGAAACTTTCCCGTATTCCCCTGCGGCAATCTTGCAGGCCTCCCTGCCGAAACGTATCGCCGAAGATGAGAATGTAGTCGTGCCGTACTCATCGGCGAGACGGAAAATGGCGATCACCTCCCCGAGAGTAGCACCCAGAGGTTTGTCGATATAGACGGGCTTGCCGGACTTGAACACCGGCAGCGCCTGCTCCAGATGAAGCCGTCCGTCGTTGGTTTCAATGAATATGCAGTCACTTTCGGCGATGACCTCATCAATGGAAGAGGCGATTTTAACGCCGTATCCCTTCACTTCCTCGATATAGCCCGGAATCATCGCGGCCGCCGATTCGATGGTGGTCGAACCGTAAGGGTAGGCTATTACGACCTCATATTTCTCGACATAGGGGTCTCCGGTGCCCTTTGCGTTAAGAACTTGAGAGAAATGTGCCGAATGCGAAGTGTCGAGTCCGATTATACCGAGTTTTACGACATCCTCCTGCGCAGCGGCAAGGAAAGAGATGGACAAAGCCATCAGAAACAAAACAATCCTTTTCATTGTATTATAAACCTTATTTCAAAGAAAAAGAGGGTGACCGGAAACGGATTCCGGGCAGCCCTCCACATTACCAATCCACAAATTACTCCGGCATTTCCGGGAGACGCTCCTCGTATCCGTTCTGATAGTGGTGACGGATAAGTTCCTCGGCAAAGGCGTTCGCGTCAACAGGCTCGGTGTAGGTGTTCTCGAATGTCGGATGACCGTCCTTGATTGAGAAACCGTCCTTGATCATTGACCTCACTGTCGCACCTTCCGGAATGTTGGTGAAACGCATATTTTCGCCGTCCCAGTCGAGAACCTGATTCAGACCCTGGAGACGTACGGCAAGAACGCCCATAACGACCATCTCGTTGAAAGGTCCAGCTACGCTGAAGTCTGAAGATGAAGGAACCCTGACGGAAGCGTCTTCCTTGCAGGCTCTCGCCCAATCCTTCTGGTGGTTGTTTCCTTCGACGCGGCGGATAGTCTTCGGAACATCAGGAACCCTGCCTGAAACAAGGTAAGGGTTGACGCCGTAGCATCCGCAGATGAGTATGTCTTTTGTACCGTAGAAAATCACGCATCCGCCGTGGTCGTTGAGATTGACTCCTGCAGGAAGCCCTGCCGGACGCTCAGGGAGAAGTCCGCCGTCGTACCAGTTGACTTCGACCTCAGGCATTCCGACCTTAGGCATATTGTCGCGTGCCGGGAAGGTGTATTTCACGTGCTGTGCTGAAGGGCAGGATTCGCTGAGAAGTTTCGTTGAAGAACCTTCGACGTGGGTTGGGTAGCCGAGATTGAGGGCCACGAACGGCGCGTGGAGGATGTGGCAGGCCATATCTCCGAGAGCTCCCGTTCCGAAATCCCACCAGCCGCGGAAATTCCATGGAGTGTAGATCGAGTTGTACGGGCGCTTCGGTGCCGGGCCGATGAACGCGTCCCAGTTGAGAGTCTTTGGAACGTTCATAATCTGCTCCGGGCGTTCAAGTCCCTGCGGCCAGATCGGACGGTCTGTGAATGCGTCAACGCGTGTAACCTCTCCGATTTCTCCGTTCCAGATCCACTCGCAGGCAAGCCTTACGCCCTCGCCTGAAGCCCCCTGGTTACCCATCTGGGTTGCTACTTTGTGCTTTGCCGCAAGCTTGGTGAGAAGTCTTGACTCGTAAACGGTGTGTGTGAGCGGTTTCTCGCAGTAAACGTGCTTCCCGGCAGCCAGAGCCTCGGCGCAGATGATCGCGTGTGTGTGGTCTGCTGTTGCGCACACAACGGCGTCGCATTTGTCAAGCATCTCCGCATACATCTCGCGGTAGTCGGTATAGACCGGAAGTTCTGAAGGAAGTCCCTTCTTAATCTCCTTTGGAAGCTGTTTGTAGAGTTCTTTGTATCGGTCGATTACGTGTCCGGCATATTTCAGGTCAACGTCGCATACGCCGATGATCGCTTCGTTCTCGAGTTCGTGGAGAACAGCGGCGCCGCGTCCTCCGATTCCCACAGCGATAATCTTAAGCTTGCGGTCAAGCGGTTTGGGAGCTTCTTTCTCCTTCTTTCTCTGAGCTTCGCCTGCAAAGAGAGACTCAGGAGACAATGTTGCAAGACCCGCTGCGGCAGCGGCGCTTACCTTGAGAAAAGATCTTCTTGAGAATTCTTTTGACATGATTTTAGTTTTTTTAGTGTTAAATATTTAAGTAATTACGTTGCGTTTTGTGAACCTGGCGTGAATTCCGGGTGAACCCCTTTACCTGTTCTTGCGGATGAGCCCGTAGCCGTTTGTGGCTGTGGCGCGCCGATGCCAGATTAGCTCAAGTTCTTCGTGGGTGCCCTTGACCGGCAGGTCGTGGGTGCGGGCGTCGTCAAGCATCTTCCATGCGAATTCGGAAGCGATGGCGGCGTCCCTCATCGAAGGAATCCTCGGATCTGCCTTCCCGGTGTTGATGCAGTCGGCGAATTCGTCAATCAGTTTGTCGATGTTTTTGCCGCCGTACGGGAGTTCGA
>CAVEHG010000096.1:0-5893 GCA_963615405.1 bacterium
CGGAGAGCCGGACGGAACGGACGGACAGAATGGGCGGACAGAATGGGCGGACAGAACGGGCGGACAGAACGGGCGCCGTCAGAATTCCGGGGATACGGACTCCGGGCATCGGAAATATGGAGCAGGGAATATCGCGGGCACGCCCAGTGGCATAATGATTGACCATAATACAGCCCGCGCACGGAGGCCTTTTCTCACTGACATTTTGTCAGCGGGAGGGAATAATACATAACTCAAGTTTCGCTTCGAAACTTAAGAACATATAATAGACAGAAAGATTTATATATGAAGAATTTGTTCAAAGAAGATTTTATGTCGCCTGCGGGAGCGGAGGTCAGCGTGATTCCGGTCACGTCGCCGGACGGAGCGATGCAGGGGGTGAGGGATGAGGAACTGCCTGATTCACTGCCCATTCTGGCTCTGAGAAACGCCGTCCTGTTCCCGGGCACAGTATATCCGGTCGTCATCGGGAGGGAAAAGTCCCTCAAACTGATTCAGGAGGCCGAAAAGAACAACCTGTTCATCGGGGCGGTGCCGCAGAAGGATTTCAGCGTAGAGGAGCCGAAGGCCGAGGATCTGTTCGAATTCGGAACCGTCGCGAGGATACTCAGGACTCTGGAGATGCCGGACGGAACCATCACCGCCATACTTCAGGGATTCAAGCGGTTCAGAATCGAGGAAATATATGAATATCAGCCGTATATGCTCGGGCGCGTCACCTACCTCAACGATGAGAAACCGGAGGAGAAGGACAGCATATTGAAAATCACCGCCGACCTGATAAAGGAGAAGGCAATATATATATCAAAGAATACGTCCATAATGCCGAAGGAAGCAATCAGCGCGCTCAAATCCATCGACAGTTTCGAATTCCTCGTGAATTTCGTGGCGACGACGGTGGATTTCGACGACTATGCGGGGAAGGCGGGGCTGCTCGGCATGTCATCCGTGAGGAAAAGAGCCGACAGGCTTCTGGAACTGCTTGTGAATCAGTCTGAAATCGTCAAACTGAAGAACGAGATCAACCAGAAAGTGAAGAGCGATATGGACCAGCAGCAGAGGGAGTACTACCTCAACAGCCAGCTGCGGACCATTCAGGAGGAGCTCGGGATGGACGAGGCGGAGGACATTGACAGGCTCCGCGACAAGGCCGGAAAGAAAAACTGGTCGGAGGAGACCAATGCGATTTTCGAGAAGGAAATCGCGAAACTTGAACGTCAGAACCCGAATTCTCCGGAGTACAGCATTCAGTTGAACTTCCTCCAGTTTATGGTGGATCTCCCGTGGAACGAATTCTCCAAAGACAATCTCGACCTCAAACACGCCAAGACGGTGCTCGACAGGGATCACTTCGGACTGGACAGCGTGAAGGACAGAATCATAGAGTACCTTGCGGTGCTCAAGCTCAAGGGCAATATGAAGTCGCCGATTCTCTGCCTCTACGGGCCTCCGGGCGTGGGCAAGACCAGCCTCGGAAAGTCAGTGGCATCGGCGCTCGGCAGGAAATACATCAGGATTTCGCTCGGAGGAATGCACGACGAGTCAGAGATTCGCGGACACAGGAAAACCTACATAGGGGCGCTTCCGGGGCGTATTCTGAACGGGATTATGAGGGCAGGGACATCAAATCCGGTGATTGTGCTCGACGAGATTGACAAGATCGGCAACGATTTCCACGGCGACCCGTCGTCGGCTCTTCTCGAAGCGCTCGACCCGGAACAGAACACCACCTTCCACGACAACTACCTCGACATTGACTACGATCTGTCGAACGTCCTCTTCATCACCACGGCGAACACGACATCGACCATCCAGCCCGCTCTGCGCGACCGTATGGAGATGATTCCGGTGAACGGCTACCTTGCCGAGGAAAAGATGGAGATCGCACGCCACTACCTCATTCCGAAGCAGCTTGAGGAGCACGGTCTCAAAAAGGATCAGCTGAAGATCGGAAAGCCGGCCCTGGCGGCCATCATTGAGGAATACACCCGCGAATCCGGTGTGCGCAGCCTTGAGAAGCAGATTGCGAAGATTGCGCGCGTGACGGCGAAGAAGATAGCTCTCGAAGAGGAGCGTCCGGAAACGGTAAAGCCCGGCGACCTGAAGGATTATCTCGGACTGCCGACGGCGTTCCACGACAAACAGAGGGGAAACGAGGCCGCCGGAGTGGTCACCGGACTTGCCTGGACAGAGATGGGCGGAGAGATTCTGTTCATTGAAAGTTCAATCAGCAAGGGCAAGGGCGTGCTCACGATGACGGGAAACCTCGGAGACGTGATGAAGGAGTCGGCGACCATCGCCTACCAGTACATCAAGGCTCATCCGGAGCTTACCGGCTTGAGCTACGAGCAGTTCATCGGGAAGGATATTCACGTGCACGTGCCTGAAGGTGCTGTGCCGAAAGACGGACCTTCGGCCGGCATCACGATGGTCACTTCGATGGTTTCGGCGTTCCGCGGCAAACAGATCCGCAGCGGTGTCGCGATGACCGGAGAGATGACCCTCCGCGGCCGGGTTCTGCCTGTGGGCGGAATCAAGGAGAAGATTCTCGCCGCGAAAAGGTCCGGTGTCCACACCATCGTGATTTCCGAGGACAACCGCAAGGACATTGAGGACATCAAGCCGATTTATGTCAAGGGACTGGATTTCATATATGTGAAAAACATCTCTGACGTGATTGACGCGGTGTTTGAATAAATCGAGGTGTTTGAGTAAGCGCGTGGGCTTTAACCAGCCCCAGTACGGGTAACTCACGGGCACCCGATGGATCAGGGTACACGCGGCGAAACATTTATTGTACTCAAGTTTCGCACTGCGAAACTTGACAAGGGCTTCTGCCCGCCGGCCGTAAGGCCGAAAAAAATCCCCCTGACAGGGGGTGCAGGGGGTTCAGAAGTAAAAAAATGTGCGTGGGCTTTACCCCACCCCAATACGGGTAACCCACGAACACCCGACGTATCAGGGTACACGCGAAACACTTATTTGTATTATGGACGTTAAGATAGAGGATTCCTGGAAGCGGGCGCTGGCGGCTGAATTTGAAAAGCCGTATTTCGCCGGCCTTGTGAAGTACCTTCACGGGGAGAAGGCTTCCGGCGCGACGGTTTTCCCGCCCGGCAAGGACATTTTCAGGGCATTCGAACTGACGCCGCTGGACAGGGTGAAGGTTGTGATTCTGGGGCAGGACCCCTACCACGGCTACGGTCAGGCTATGGGGCTGTCCTTCTCGGTTCCTGACGGCGTCCCCGCACCGCCTTCGCTCAAGAACATCTTCCGGGAAATCGGCGATGACCTCGGAGTGCAGATGTCCGGACGGCCGAACCTCGAAGGCTGGGCAAGGCAGGGAGTGCTGCTGCTCAACGCGATTCTCACGGTGCGGGCGGGATCTCCGGCCTCGCATAGCAAGATCGGCTGGGAGACCTTCACCGATGCCGTGATCCGCTGCATCTCCGACAACTGCGACGGGGTGGTGTTTATGCTCTGGGGAAATTTCGCCCGGGGAAAGCGCGAACTGATTGACATTCAGAAGCATCTCGTGCTCGAAGCGGCTCACCCCTCCCCTCTTGCGCGTGGCGCGTTCTTCGGATGCCGGCATTTTTCAAAGGCAAACGCCTGGCTCGCCTCGCACGGCCGGGAACCCATTGACTGGCAGCTGTAATGTTCGCGGGACTTAAACCGCCCGGCACGGAATAGCCCCCGAATTGTCAATGAATCAGAATATATGCGAATTTTAAATGTTTGAATATGGACACCGCAACACAGCATACACCGCGTAAGGCTCTGTTTCCCGGATCGTTCGATCCGTTCACGGCCGGACATCTGAACATTCTCAAGCGTGCCCTCACGATGTTCGACGAGGTGGTGGTCGCCGTGGGCATAAACAGCGACAAGAGAGGGTTTTACGACAACGAAAAGAAACTTGAAATCATCCGTGAGGCCACGGCTGGGATTGAGGGCGTGACGGCTCTCTCCTACGACTGCCTCACTGTCGATCTGTGCCACAGGCTCGGCATCTGCCACATCGTGCGCGGGGTCAGGAATATGATTGATTTCGAGACGGAACGCTCCATCGCCGACGCGAACCGCCGCATAGCCCCAGACATCGAGACTGTCATAATACCGACGGCGCAGGAATATGCCCACATCTCCTCTTCCGCTGTCCGCGACATCATCAAGCACGGCGGGGACTACTCCGCCTTCATCCCGGAGGGAATAAAACTGTAGATGTCAAAAAAAACGGGAGTATCTTAAAATCTGGAGTGTCTTAAAAACGGAAGTGTCTTAAAACTGGAGTTCTTTAAAAACGGAAGCGCGTCAAAATATGCCGGTATTCGGGAAATATTGTTCCACCCGCAGTCGGGAAACCGGAAGTCCGGGAAGTCTCAGTCGGGGAAAAGGAAGTCCGGAAAACTTCCGGCGGTTGCTTCTGTGCTTCTGCGCAGGAATCATCCTGGCCGGGAATATGCCGGCCCAGACCCCTGACGGGAAGTTTCGCGGAGACAGGACACGCGACGAAGTGCTCAAGGAGTATCTGGCCGCGCTCGAGGGCTGCGACATCCCGACCAAAATCAGCGAGTGTGACTTCATTCTCGGCAGCTGCGACTCCGCTTCCCTTGCAGAAACGGCTTTGAAAGTGTTCCGTCATTTCCGCGACTCGAAACTGATGGGCGATGAAAATGTCGCCGTCCACATCGCCGACAGGTGGATCCCGGAGGCGTGCCGGCAAGCGCCGGGAGACACGCCTGTGCCGGAGAAGGGGCCGGGCAGCCTCCTTCAGGACAGCCTGTTCGCTGAAATCCGGAGCTGGGCCGACTTCAACCGCGAATCTCTCCTCGGAGCGAAGGCTCCGCTGCTTCCGGAAGCCGGACTCGAAAGTTTCAGCGCCGAAAAACCGACCGTACTCTGGTTCTACGACACTGACTGCGCCAAATGCAAGGTCGAATCAGTCAAGCTCGAAGACTTCTTCCGCCGCCGCAGCGACTGCTCTCTCGTAACTTTCTGCACAGGAGAGGACAGCGGGAAATGGGAGGAGTTCATCCGCAGCCGTTTCGCCGGCATTCCCGAAGCGAATCACCTGCGCGCCACGGAGGGGAATTCCGATTTCCGCCGCAAATATTCCGTCACGGCCACCCCGAGGATGTTCCTCATCGGCACTGACGGCACAGTCATCGGCCGGATGCTCGACACGGAATCTCTGGAACTGCTGCTTGAAGAGAGAAAGAACCGCGAGAAAAATGCCGTCGCCGAGCTGTTCTACCAACTGGTTCCGCTCCGCGGCGAGGATGCAAAGAATGCTCTCGAATACCTGATCGACACAAGAATACTCTGCGAGAACTCACCTTTCGACACTGCGGAAGATTCGCTGATGGTCGTGAATTTCGCACAGATCCAGAAGGAACTCCTTTCAAAGGCGCGTCCAGGCACAAAGATAGCCAGTCTGAAGGTTCGGGGGTCACTCAACGGACACAAAAGCCGGAACTACAGGCTCGACCGCCTCAGAAGCAATACTGTGATCATCCTGCACACGGAAGGCTGCCGGCAGTGCGAGGCCGAGCTCGCAGCCGCCAAGTCCCAGGGAATCAACACGCTCGCCATCAACATCGACGAGATTCAAGCCTCTTCGCCCGAGACTTTCGCCCGCCTTGCGGACAGTTTCGACCTCACCGTGCTTCCGCTACTGATTGAGACTGGGCGGCGGGGAGTCATTCTGCGCCGCTACTTTTCTCTGGTAGAGGCAGGCTTCTCACAATGGCGGCGGCAAGGAGAAGAAGGAAGGTGAAAGTGCAGAGGCGGCCGACAATGTCGCCGTAAGCCACGAAGAAGGTGAGCCCGTCGCTCAGAGGCAGCTGGAAACGGAGCGTCGCAGGCTTCCACCACGGCCCCTGTTCAACGA
>CAVEHG010000097.1:0-5775 GCA_963615405.1 bacterium
AAATGGAACAAAATGGAAAACATTTCATATCTTTGCGGAACGTAGCGTAAAATCAGTATAAACAATATGGTATCTTTCATCGGACAATATGAAGCCAAGGTCGACGACAAGGGACGTCTCGTGTTCCCTGCCGGCTTCAAGGCGCTTCTTCCGCCCGAGGGGAGCCAGAGGTTCGTCATCAAAAAGAACATCTTTGAGGATTGTCTTGAGATGTACACCAGTCAGGAATGGGGGCGTCAGTCCGAGGAGTTGATGGGAAAAATCAATTTCCTCAAGAAGGAGCACGCTGCGTTCTGGAGAAAGTATATGCGCGACTGCGCCCAGGTGGAACTGGACGGAAAGGTCGGCCGCTTTACTGTTCCCAAGAGCCTTCTTGAAAAAATAGGTGTCACAAAGGAAGTTGTGTTCTCAGGCAACGACTACAAGATTGAAATCTGGGCCAGGGAGAAATTCGCCGGCTCAGAAATTTCAGACGAAGAGTATCTTTCCATCGCCGAGGCACTGTCCAATCTGGGATAGGAGGCCGGCAAATGTCAGAATATCATAACCCTGTGATGCTCGGGGAATGCATCGAAGCGCTTGTCACCGACAAGTCCGGAGTTTACGCCGATGCCACATTCGGGGGCGGCGGACACTCCCGGGGCATTCTGTCCGCCCTCGGGGAAGACGGGCGCCTCATAGCCTTCGACCGTGACGCGGACGCTCTCGCCAACGCTCCGGAAGACGGCAGATTCAAACTCATAAGAAACAATTTCAGATTCATACACAATTTCCTTCTCCTTGAGGGATATGCCGACGGCATAGACGGTATAATGGCGGATCTCGGGGTTTCATCCCATCAGTTCGACACAGCGGAGCGCGGTTTTTCTTTTCGCTACGACGCGCCCCTGGACATGAGGATGAACACCGGGGCCGCCGTGACCGCCGCCGACATCGTGAATTCAAGGGACGAAGGGGAAATTGAAAGGATTCTCCGGGTTTACGGGGAAGTCGGGCAGAGCAGGAAAATGGCATCTCTGATTGTCCGCGCAAGGAAAGCGGCGGCCATCGGGACGACTTCGCAGCTTAACGCGGCCATTGCTCCGTGCCTGCCGAAATTCGCAGAGCACAAGGAACTTGCAAGGGTCTATCAGGCTTTGAGAATCGAGGTGAACCAGGAGATGAAGGCGCTTGAAAAGTTCCTTTACGGGGCGGCGGCTTCGCTCAAGGCGGGTGGCCGTCTGGTCGTGATCACCTACCACTCTCTCGAAGACCGTATGGTGAAGAATTTCATCAAGGCGGGAAACATCGACGGCGAGGTGCACAGGGACATTTACGGGCGCTCCGACATTCCCCTCAAGGCAGTGAACAGGAAACCGGTGCTGCCGCAGGAGGAGGAGATTGCCGGCAACACCCGGGCACGCAGCGCGAAACTGCGCGTAGCGGAGAAAGTTTGAGGGCGGGAAAAAAACTGAAACAGGGAATGAAAAAGATTTTCGGAGGGATAATGAAGGCGTTTCTCACGATTGCCAGGGGAAACATACTGACGAAGATGGGCGTGCACAAGTGCCTGCCGCACATCATCTTCGCCTTCGGAGTCTGCCTGCTCAGCATCCTGCTCAGCTACTATGCGGACAGGACCGCGGAAACCCGCGAGGCGACGAGGAGGGAACTTGAGGACGTGAGGATAAAGTACTCGTCGAAATATATGGAAATGGTGTCGCTCCACCGTTATACGACCGTGGAGGATATGCTCGGGGAGAAGGGGTCGCAGCTGAAGCCTCTCCGCAACCCGGTGACGGAACTCAAATAAAAAAAAGCGCGCAGGTCTCAAAACAGGATAAAATTCAGGAGCCCGCAGATATGGGAAAAGGAAAACATAGCAGATACACTTCGACGGAGATTCTGATGCTTATGGTCACCGTCGTTTTCGCCTGTGTCGCGTTAATCGCCACAGGACGGGTGATCTGGTATGAAACCGTCTGGCAGCCGGATCCGAGATGCCTGAAAATGAATGATTTCAAGATTCAGTCAAAGAAAAGGATCATCCAGCAGCAGCGAGGGAACATACTCGACTGCAACGGAAGGCTACTTGCAATCACCATCCCGACCTACACCGTGGATCTCGACTGTGCCGTGCGCAAAGACTACTACAAGACCCGCACATCAGAAGCCAAGAAACACAAAGGAATGACCGAGGGCGAAGTCCTTGAGCGGGAATGGCGGGAGAATGCGAGAGTGCTGGCCGCAGGGCTTCCGAAGGTGCTCGAAAACGGCAAGGACGCCGCTTGGTACGAACGGGAAATTTTCAGCCGCCGCGACGGCAGCACCGGCAAGGGCAGCAAGACCCTCAGGATTGCCGAGGATATCAGTTACGCCACTCTCTGTGAGCTTCAGAAACTGCCGCTCGCCGGTGAGGCACAGCATGTCGGCGGAGTGATTGTAACCACGGAATATGGGCGCGAATACCCTTACGGCAAACTGGCACGGCGGGCCATAGGCTATGTGCGGAACAACGACGAAGGCAGCAGCGCGAAGGGCATCGAGGGCAGCTTCAACTATGTGCTGCACGGGGAGCCGGGCATCGAATGGACGAAAGTCACTGACGGCAGGGCGGTCGTGATGGCCACCGACAGCATCGCAGTGCGTCCGAAGGACGGGGACGACGTAAGGCTTACGCTTGACATTGACTTACAGGACATTGCCGACAGGGCAATCAGAAGAAACATCGAGGACGACGAAAACATCACCGATGCCTGCATGATCATAATGGATGTCCACACCGGGGCGATAAAGGCTATGGTGAACCTCCACAAGGGAAAGAACGGGAAGTTCGACGAGACCCTGAACATCGCGCTCACCCAGGCGACAATCCCGGGTTCAGTGTTCAAGACAGTCGGGCTTATGACCGAACTTGAGGACAAAAAGGTGACGCTCGGGACGAGGCTCAGCATTGACAAGCTCCAGAACAAGTTGCCGAAGCCGTTCAGCGACAAGAAGGACCCATACCTCAAAAAATACAGGGAAACTACCGGAAGGAGTACGATTTCGGTCCTGGAAGGGCTCGAAATTTCGTCAAACAACGTCTTCATATCCCTCGCCCTCGACAACTACAACTCCCGCCCGAAGGAATTCATGAGCCGTTACTACGACTACGGATTCGGCACGGACTGGCAGTTTGACATAAAGGGAATGGCGCGGGCGGTACTCCCTGACCCGGACAGCAAGAGCTGGACCTACTCGGATCTCGGTTCAATTGCCTTCGGCTATTCCGTGCAGGTCACGCCGCTGCACACGCTGGCATTCTACAACGCGGTTGCGAACGGGGGCAACCTGATGAAGCCATACATCGTGGATGCGGTGATCGGCAGCGACGGAGGCTCAGTCAGAAAGACGGAACCGGTGTCGATGAACAGGTCGATATGCAGCAGAGCCACGGCGGACACACTGAAAAGGGCATTGAGAAGCGTAGTGACCAACGGAACAGGCTCTGCGCTGAAAAAGGCGAAGTGCAGCGTGGCTGGAAAGACGGGGACCGCGTGGATGATTCTGGACAAAGATGTCAGATCGGCAAAGGATCCGTTTGTAAGCAAGGACGGCTTCCGGCGCTACCAGGGCTCGTTCGCGGGATTCTTCCCGGCCGAGAATCCGGCCTATTCGGCCATTGTGGTCGTGTATTCCGGATTGACCAAAACGCCGTACTACGGAGGTTCAAGGCCTGCGAAGGCGCTGAACGAGGTGATAAACGAACTGTACGCGATGGATCCTAGATGGAGACAGACGGTGAGCGGGAGCGAACCTATGCCGGAGGCTCCGAAAAAGATGATCGTGGCTGACAAAAAGGCTCCGGAAATCGCTCCGAATGTCATCGGGATGGGATTGAACGAAGCGCTTTATATGATTGAGAACAGCGGATTCCGGTGCAAGTTCAGCGGAACGGGGCACGTGGCGAGCCAGACCCCTTCGGCCGGGAAGCCGCTGAAAAAGGGGGAGACGGTGACCATCGCGCTGAAATGACAAGTGCGTGGGATTTCCCTCCCCATACGGGTAACCCACGAATACCCAACGAATTAGGGTACATGCGAATATTAAGTTAGATAACATGAAAAAGTTAAGGGATATATTGACGGATGAGTGCGGAGTCGTGACTGTCGGCTTCGCCCGGGACGTCTGCGGAGCGGGAAAACGCGAAACCGGCCCCGCGGGAGTCTGCCCGGACGAAGGGAGCAATGCCACGGCGGAAAAACTCGAAGAGGCGCTTGACGTGGAGGTGAGCGGGATCTGCAGCGACTCACGCAAAGCCGCTCCGGGATGTGCGTTCATCGCTGTCCGCGGAGCCGCCTGCGACGGGCACGACTTCATCGGGAAGGCCGCCGCAGCCGGCGCGAAAGTCATCGTGTTCGACAACGGGGACGCAGCGCTGAAGTCGCTTGAAGAGGCAGGCTTCAGCTGTGGGGACACAGCCGGAAAAGCCATCGGGGCGAGTGCCACCGTAGAGGCTCAGGGACACCACTCCTTCGGAGACATAGTCATTGTGCAGGTGAAGTCCGCAAGGCACGCCCTCGGCCACATCGCCTCGGCGTGGTTCGACAATCCGTCGTGCCGGCTCCGTCTTGTGGGAATCACGGGGACGAACGGCAAGACCACGACAGTGACGCTGCTCTACCGGATGTTCACCGCCCTCGGCTACAGTTGCGGACTGCTCTCCACCATTGCCAACTATGTCGCCGGAAAGCGCAGCGAAACCGCAAACACAACCTCCGACCCGATTACTATCAACTCCCTTCTGAACGAGATGTGCCTCTGCGGATGCGAATTCTGCTTTATGGAGGTAAGTTCCATCGGGCTTGAGCAGGAAAGGGTCGCGGGGCTGAACTTCCGCGCAGGAATCTTCTCCAACCTCACCCACGACCACCTCGACTACCACAAGACCTTCGCCGAGTATCTCCGCTGCAAGAAGCTCTTCTTCGACTCCCTCCCGAAGGAGGCCGCCGCAATAATAAACACAGACGACCGGAACGCCGAGGTGATGGTGCAGAACTGCCGGGCACAGATTGTCCGCTGCTCCTGCCGCAGCCTCGCCGACCACAGCTGCCGGATTCTGGAGGAGAGTTTCGACGGGATGCTGCTGAAAATTGACGGGACGGAATGCTGGACTCCGCTCATCGGACAGCACAACGCCTACAACCTCCTTGCGGTTTACACCACGGCCATCGTCCTCGGGGCGAAACCGGAAGAGGCTCTCGTGGCTCTCAGCCGTCTGGAATCGGCTCCGGGAAGGCTCGAAACCCTCCACGGCCCGAAGGACATCACAGTCATCATCGACTATGCCCACACCCCCGACGCTCTTGAGAACGTGCTCAAGACGCTCAAGGACATCAACTGCGGCGGCAGACTAGTCTGCCTCTTCGGCTGCGGCGGGGACAGGGACAGGAGCAAACGCCCGGAGATGGCGGCGATTGCTCAGAAATATGCAGACAGGATTTATGTAACCTCGGACAACAGCCGCACGGAAAAGACCTCCGACATAATTGCTGAAATCAAGACAGGCTTCGACACTGCCGGACGTGCCAGATCTCTGTTCATCGAGGATCGAGAACAGGCCATCCGCACCGCCCTGATGACCGCCGAACGCGGGGATGTAATCCTGCTCGCCGGCAAGGGGCACGAGACCTACCAGATCATAGGCACGGAAAAGAGACATTTTGACGAAAAGGAAATCGTCGGCGAAGTTTTCCGGGAGATGAAGGAACAGTCCGGTTCCCGGCAAAACTGACGGATGACACGGATTTAAAA
>CAVEHG010000098.1:0-5681 GCA_963615405.1 bacterium
CCATCGGACGCACAACCATTCCGGATGAGCCGAGGATGTGGTGGTCTTTGGAGTTGGCGGAAATGATAGGAGTAGCCTCGGAAAGACCGTAACCCTGGAAAATAGGAACTCCTATCGCGTAGTAGTATTTCTGGAGGTCGATGCCAAGAAGAGCGCCACCGCCGACGAAGAATCTCATCCTGCCGCCAAATGCGGACTCGCGGATGCTCTTGAAGAGGATTCTGTCAAAAAGCTTCACAAGCGGCCATCTCCAGAAATCTTTGCCACCCTTATTGTAACCCTCTTTGTTATAAGCAATTGCGTTCTTAACAGCAAACTCGTACAGTTTCTGGACTTTCGGCCCCTTTGCCTTCACGCCGCTCTCGATGGCCTTCTTGAAACTCTTTGAAAGCGCCGGCACTGAAAGCATCACGGCAGGACGGGTCTCCCTGATTGCCATAGGGATGTTTTTAAGAGCCTCGATGGCGTTGCGACCCTGCGGAACGGTGGCTATCGAAGCGCCAAACGACATCATCGTATAGAAGCCCGCGACGTGTGCGAAACAGTGGTCGAGCGGAAGGATGATGAGCATAACGTCTTCTGGGTTGACCCCGATGACGGAATGGGCCTGTTCTACGTTCGCGGTGTAGTTGCGGTGCGTGAGGAGGATTCCCTTCGGATCTGCAGTCGTGCCGGAAGTGTAGCTGATGTTCGCGTAATCGTCCGGTCCCACTGATTTGTATCTCTGAACGAACTCCTCCGGAGAAGAAGCGAGGAACTCGTCACCCATCTTCTGAATCTCGGTGATGCAGATTTCCTTTTCGCCGTACTCGGGGAGTTCATCAAGCACGATGACCTTCTCGACGGCCTCGCAGTCCCCGAGAATCTTGCGCACCTTCGGAAGCTGCGACGCAGACACGACGACATATTTTGAATCAGAATGTTTAATCCTGAATATCAAATCGTTGCTTTCTTCAAGCTTTATTGACAGAGGCACATTCACGGCTCCGGCATAGAGAATACCCATCTCGGTTATCGGCCACAGGTTGCGTCCTTCGGAAAGGAGGGAAACCTTGTCGCCTTTCTGCAGACCGAGTTTCATCAGACCGGCACCGATGCGATAGGCCTCCCTGCGGGTCTGTTCGAAAGATGTCTCCGTCCACACTCCGTCCACTTTTTCGCGGAGGAAAGTGTTTGCAGCGAACTGACGGGTGTATTTCTCTACAAAGTCAATGATTGTCAATCTTTTATCCATAATTTGGGAATTTGGTTAACAAATGTCCGGAACCTCGCGTCCCCGAAAGGGCAAAGGCTCCGGAAAATCCTTACATTATTTGAAAAGGCCGAAAAGTTCGGCGTCTATCCTGTCACAAATCTCGCTGAAATCTTCCGGGTTGCTCTCGAATTTCAGCCTGTCGACATCAAGGATGAGCAGACGGCTCCTGTAATCCTTGATCCAGTTCTCGTATCTTTCGTTAAGACCGGTTATATAATCGATGCGGATGCTTTTCTCGTATTCGCGCCCTCTCTTCTGAATCTGGTTCACGAGGTTCGGAATCGACGAGCGGAGGTAAATCAGCAGATCGGGCGGATTGACGAGCGACATCATCAGGTCGAACAGATCGGAATAGTTCTCGAAATCCCTCGTGGACATAAGTCCCATCCCGTGAAGGTTCGGAGCGAAGATTCTCGCGTCCTCATAAATCGTCCTGTCCTGGATTATGACTTCCTCGCTCTTGGAAATCTCGACGACATCCTTGAACCTCTTGTTGAGAAAATATATCTGGAGATTAAAAGACCAGCGCTCCATATCTTCATAGAAATCAGCGAGATATGGGTTGTAGTCCACAGATTCGAACCTTGGTTTCCAGCCGTATTTGGCCGCCAGCATTCTGGTGAGCGTCGTTTTTCCGCTGCCGATGTTTCCGGCGATTGCAATATGCATGTCTGTCCTGTTTTAGCGTTTATCGTACACTTGGTTCTGCATTTGGCATCCGCTGTTTCCGCGTTTGTCATCTGCAATTTTTGCGTACATAATCGAACAAAGTTAGCAATTACTTTCGTATTTTTGCGACAAAACCGGAAAATTCTTACAGACGATGATACGGATTAAAAAATTTCGCTGCAACGGCTTTGAGGAACACGCCTACCTTGTGTGGGCCGGAACCGCCTGTGCCATAATTGACCCCGGATTCGACGGAGAAGAGGAATTCGACGCGCTTTACAACGCGCTCAGGGAAAACGGGATTACCCCCGGGGCGATATTGCTGACGCACGCCCATCCGGACCACGTGTACGGAGTGCACCGCCTCTGTGAGGAGTACGGGATTCCGGTTTATATGAACAGGGGCGAAGAGGTGACGCTCCAGGCGCTTGCCGGGCTCTGCCGGAATGTGGGCCACCCGGATGTGGCGGATTTTTCTTCACGGATCATATGGGTCGGGGATGGAGAACGGATTTTTGTTTCGAAAAAAGGTCTTGAATTCAAGGTGCTGCTCACGCCCGGACACACGGCCGGCGGGGTCTGCTATCTCTGCCGCGAATCCGGAGGGACGGACAGACAGCGGGAATGTGAATCCGGAGGGACGGACAGACAACAGGAAGGCGAAGCCGTAAGAACGGAAGACAGCTGGAAAGTTCTCTTCAGCGGCGACACGCTGTTCGCGGGCTGCATAGGCCGGAGCGATCTCCCCGGCGGCGACTACAACGCTCTGATGCAGAGCATTTTCACCAAAATTCTGCCTCTTGAGGGGGATATTGACGTTCTTCCGGGTCACGGGCACTCGACAACTATCGCTGACGAGCGTATGAAGAATCCTTTCCTTCTTCCTTTTGAAGAGGTTGAATAAAAAGCGGTCTACTGCGTTACTCTCCTAACGAAAATCCTCACAACCAACAGGTTGCTGCGGTTTTCGTGTCGTCGAAAGCCTTGTATCCCATCTTTTTATTCAACCTCTTCCCCACCGCACAATAAGCGAGGCTGAAAAGCGGTCTACTGCGTTACTCACAGAAGCGGTTTGAGGAACGGGCCGGTGACGGAGGCCGGATCTGAGGCGACCTGCTCCGGAGTGCCCCTGGAGACTATGACACCTCCGCGGCGGCCGCCTTCAGGGCCGAGGTCGAAGAGGTAATCGACACTTTTGAGTACATCGAGATTGTGTTCGATGATGATTACCGTGTTGCCCCCGTCAACAAGCCTCTGGAGAACGCCGAGCAGAATCTTTATGTCTTCAGCATGAAGCCCGGTGGTGGGTTCGTCAAGGATGTAGAGCGTCTTGCCGGTGGATTTCCTGGAGAGTTCGGCGGAAAGCTTCATACGCTGGCTCTCACCTCCGGAAAGCGTTACGGACGACTGTCCGAGAGTCACATAGCCGAGCCCGACATCAAGCAGAGCCTTGAGTTTCACCGCGATGGCAGGCACGGGCTTAAAGAACTCGTACGCTTCCGAAATCGGCATCTCAAGCACATCGTTTATACTTTTCCCCTTGTAACGCACCGCGAGGGTATCCTCTTTGTAACGCCGTCCCCCGCATTGCGGGCAGACCACGTTCACCGACGGCAGAAAATTCATCTCGATAACCTTCAGCCCGGCTCCCTTGCACTCCTCGCAGCGTCCTCCGGCGACATTGAAGGAAAACCGGCTTGCCTTGAACCCGCGCACTTTGGCGTCCGGAGTCGCCTCGAAAAGCCGCCGGATATCGTCGAAAACACCTGTAAAAGTTGCCGGATTGCTCCTCGGGGAGCGCCCAATCGGCGACTGGTCAATTTCTATTACCTTGTCGATATTCTCAATCCCCTCAACCGAACCATACGGCAGTACCGGCAGTTTGGCCCTGAAGAATTTGTTTTTCAGAACCGGCATCAGAGTCTCATTAATCAGCGTGGACTTTCCGGAACCGCTGACTCCGGCAATCCCGATGAAGCATCCGAGCGGGAATCCGGCATCGACATCTTTCAGATTATTTCCCCGTGCCCCTCTGATTGTCAGAAACTTTCCGTTCCCGGTCCTGCGCTGCGACGGCACTTCGATTCTGCGCCTGCCCAGCAGATAGTCCAGCGTCACGGAGTTTCCGAAAATGCAATGCTTTCCGATTTCACCTGCTTCCCCCTCCGCTTCCCGATGCGCGGAAAGCAGTTCAAACGGCCCGTTCAGGCAGATGCGTCCGCCCTCCGAGCCTGCTCCCGGTCCCACATCCACAAGCCAGTCCGCGGCTTTCATCGTCTCCCCGTCGTGCTCAACGACCATCACAGAATTGCCGCTGTCGCGCAGTTCCTTCAAAGAGGCAATCAGTTTGCGGTTGTCCCTCTGGTGCAGCCCGATCGACGGTTCGTCAAGAATGTAAAGGACATTGACCAGCTTTGAGCCGATCTGCGTCGCAAGCCTAATGCGCTGGCTCTCCCCTCCTGACAGCGAAGCCGTGGCGCGGTCGAGCGAGAGATAGTCCAGACCCACATCCAGCAGAAACTGCACCCTCTCGCCGAGCTCCTTGAGAATGTCCCGCGCGATCGCGTTGCCCCTGTTGTCCAGCTTTTCCGGAAGAGACAGCAGCCACTCTTTCAGCGTTCCCATTTCCATCGCGGAGACCTCCCAAATGGGTTTTTCGTCTATTTTGAAATAGCCACACTCCTTTTTCAGCCTCGTCCCGCCGCACTCCGGGCATACGATTTTATCATCGATATCTCCAACGATTCCCGGGAACGACACCATCTCCGACATCGCACCTTCCCCCACCCGGAAAAGTTCGTCCGAGCCATAGATTATCAGCGTCAGAGCCTCCGGCGGCACGAGTTCAATGGGGTCATACAGTGAAAAATCATATTTCCTTGCAATTGAACGGATTATGTCGAACTTTTTCGTCTGGCGGATATCCCCCAGAGGCACGATTCCCCCGTCTGCGATCGAAACCGACCGGTCCGGGATTATGGAATTGACATCGACGTTCACGATGGTTCCAAGTCCTTTGCAATGAGGACAATAGCCCTGCGGAGAGTTAAAGGAAAATGTGTGCGGAGCCGGTTCTTCGAGGGATATTCCCGTGTCCGGACAGACAAGATGCTTCGAATAATGGTGCAGTTCGTCCGTCTCCATATCGAGAATCGCCAGCGAGCCTTTCCCCAGATTCAGCGCCGTCATCACCGACTCCCGTATCCTCTTTCCGTCCTTCGCCTCAGGCTTCAGCCTGTCCACCACCAGTTCAATGAAATGCGGTTTGTAGCGGTCCAGAGCCTCGATTTCCGCAAGTTCGACGATTTCGGAATCAATCCGCGCCTGCGTATATCCCCTCTTGCGCATCTGGGCGAGCAGTTCCCGGTAATGTCCCTTGCGCCCGCGTACGAGCGGGGAAAGAAGCAGGCATTTGCGTCCGCCGTAGTTTTCGATTATCAGCGAAACAATCTGGTCGTCGGTGTAACGCACCATCTCCTTCCCAGTCACCGGAGAATAGGCCTTTGACGCTCTGGCATACAGAAGTCTCAGAAAATCATATATTTCCGTAATTGTCCCGACGGTCGAACGCGGATTTTTGCCGGTGGTTTTCTGCTCTATCGCAATGACCGGGCTGAGTCCGCCGATGCTCTCCACCTGCGGTTTTTCGAGTATGCCCATAAAATGCTTCGCGTAAGTGGAGAGCGTGTCCATATAGCGCCGCTGTCCCTCCGCATAGAGCGTGTCGAATGCGAGCGACGACTTTCCGCTTCCGCTC
>CAVEHG010000099.1:0-5663 GCA_963615405.1 bacterium
GCAGTAGCGCACACCCTGATAGCCCTTTTTCCAGACATCGGCGCCGAAACGCGGATTGGCCGGAGAGATGTCAAGGTAGGCGTCCTGAGTCGATGACCGCGAATATGCGAGATCGGTGACGCACTCGGTTGCGATCAGCATCTTGTAGGAATACATATCCTCCATCGGGATGTAACAGGTGTTCAGGGCTGAACGGCACTGCTGTGCGTTCTTGTAGAAATTCCCTGTAGTGGCGAAGGTCGAGTCGTCCTCCTTCAGGCTGCAAGAAGGAAGCAGAACGGCCGCCGCCAGAAGTGATAGTATTGTGTTTCTTGCTTTCATTTCCTGTAAATTTTAGAATTCCGTTTCGGAATTCTGAATACATAAAACTCTGTCCGTCAGAATCTTGCCTGAATGCTGAACACGACGGTACGGGCCTTCGGATATGCACCCATATCAAGACGGCGCAGGGTCGATGACTCGCTGTCCGAACCTGAATAGGAGACGTCCGGATCGAAGCCGTTGTACTTCTTCCACAGGAGAAGGTTCTCGCCGCTGACGCTCAGGGTGATATCCTTCATCCACCTGACCTTTTCGGAAAGGTCGAAGGTGTAGCCGAGAGAAACATTCTTGAGTCTTATGTAGGAAGCGTCATAGACCATCCTGTCGCTGGGCACGTCCTTGCTCATCGAGCCTCCGGCGCGAGGGTAGTCGGAGTCCGGATTGCGGACGGGATGCCAGGAGTTCACCATATAGCGGTACTGGTTGGTGTTGTTTCCGCCGGCCATATAGAGTTCGGAGAAGTTGTAGATCTTTCCGCCGAAGGAATATGCGACATAGACACCCAGTTTGAGGTTGCCGAAGAAGGTGAAGGTGTTCTGGAAACCTCCGTAGAGCCAAGGGTCGGCGTTGCCGAGATAGACAAGGTCGTCCTGGTCGAGGGTTCCGTCGCCGTTTATGTCGTGATAGCGCGGCGTTCCGAGATAGGAGGCATAGTTTGTCTCAGTCAGGACGGACGCGGAAGTGTAAGCGTGAGTGATCTCGTTACGCTTGAATTCATCGAGATTGTGCCAGACTCCCGCATAGCGGAATCCCCAGAGGGAGTTGAGCGGATAGCCCTTCACGAAACCGTGCATCATAAACGGATTGTTTCCGCCGGAGTCGGCCACGGATATGTACTCGGAAGTTCCAATGTCATCGACTGTCTGGGTATTGTGGGAGAAGGTGAGGTTCGTGGTCCAGGTGAAGTTGCGGCGGACGATGTTGCGGCTCTCGAGGGAAAGTTCGGCTCCGTAGTTGGAGGTGTTTCCGAGGTTTACGAAATGTGTGCTGAAGCCCGTCTGGTCGGCCACGCGCACCTCCATCAGAAGATCCCGGGTCTTTGAGACATAGCCCTCGGCCGTGATGTTGAGACGGCTGTTGAAGAAGGACATGTCGACCGCGAGGTTGTAGAGGTCGGTTTTCTCCCAGGTAAGATCCGGACTCGGAAGCTGACCGCGATAGTAGGCCGCTTCCTGATTGCCGCCGAAGATGTAGCCCTTGGAGGTGGTGGAGAGCTTTTCGAGGCTCCGGTAGGCGTCCACAGCATCGTTTCCGGTGCGTCCCGCGCTGAAGCGGACGGCAAGTTCGTCAATCCACTTCACCCCCTTGAGGAAGTCTTCGTTCTTGACGTTCCATTTCAGAGCCGCCGAAGGGAAGAACCCCCACTTGTTGTTGGCCGCAAAGTTGGAGGCTCCGTCGGCACGGCCTGTCACCGTGACATAGTAGCGGGATTTCCAGCTCCAGTTGGCGCGGGCTAAAACGGACATCTTTGTGGTCTTGAGCGTCGATGACGACGGAACGAGGGTATTCTTGTCGGTCACGCCTCCCATATTGTTCCATTTCACGGAATCCACAAGATAGCCCGAGCCAGTGAGTCCCAGAGAGTTGGAGATATAGCGATAGGCGGTGAATCCTCCGAGTATGTCAAATTTATGTCCGTTCTTTTTGAGATTGTAAGTGACGGTGTTCTCGGAAGACAGTGTCATATCGTCACGCTCTGTCCTCGTCGCATCGCCTCCCTCGCCCGGGTTCTTTGCCGGAAGGGAGCTCGGACTATAGACGAAATTGTGCGACTGGTAGCCGTAGTAGGAGTTGCTGCTGCGCAGCTTCAGGTTTTTGACCGGCTCGATTTCCACATAGACGGAATGGTTCTGGGAAACCTTGTTTATGTAGCTGGTCTTGAGGGCGATGAGGGCAGTGGGCGGATTATAGGTCGAAGACACTCCGTTCTCGTCGTCCATTATGCTGTAGTCCGACGTCTTGAGAAGCGGGCTGAGATACATCGCCGAGCGGATGCCCGTGCCGCCGATGGAAGCGACGTTCTTGTCCTGATGACGGTAGGTGAAGGAGCCCTTGTAACCGGCCTTCATCCATTTGTAGAGCTGGCGGTCGATGTTGATCCGCCCCGTGTAACGTCTCTGGCCGGTGTTCTTCACGATACCCTGGGTGTCGTTGTAACCGAATGACGCGTAATAGTTGCCGCCATTCGAGCCCCCGCTGACAGAGAGATTGTAGTTCTGATAGACGGCGGTACGCATAATTTCACCGATCCAGTCCGTGCCGTCTCCGTACGAGAGAGGATTCTTGTAGGGATATTTCGAGAGCGGAGATCCGTCAACCACATCCTCATAGGAAGACGTGAAATATGCAATATCGTTGCGGTACTGGGCATATTCATACGCTTTCATCAGATCCAGTCCTTTCGGCAGCTGGCTGATTCCGGCCTCCGCCTTGAAGGTAATGCGCGGACGGTCGCCGGCGTTACCCTGCCGGGTGGTTACGATGATTACGCCGTTGGAGCCCTTGGAACCGTAAATGGCCGTTGAGGACGCATCTTTGAGAACAGAGATGGATTCGATGTCGGCAGCGTTGAGGTCTCCGAGATCCGAAACTGCGTCCATAACTCCGTCAACCACAATAAGAGGTTCGTTGGAGGCGATGATGGAACGGGTTCCGCGGATGCGGATGGAAGTCGATGCCCCGGGTTCGCCGGAGGTTGACATAATGTCCGCGCCCGCGATACGCCCCTGAAGCGCATGATCAATGGAAAGGACCGGGTTGTCCTTGATGTCGGCCATCTTCACATTGGTCACGGATCCGGTGAGGTCCTGCCTGCGCACGGAACCGTAGGCGATTGTAACCGCCTCGTTCAGAGTGAGATTGCTGTCCGGAAACATCGCCACTGTAAGAGGTTTGTCCCCTGTCACAGTGATGCGGCTGTCCGCAAATCCGAGAAACTGGACTTCGAGCACCGCCCCCGCGGACACGTTGCTGATTGTAAACTCGCCCTTCGCGCCGGTGGTCGTACCGTTTGAGGTACCGGCAACCATCACGAAAGCTCCGGTGAGGGGCTCTCCGCCGTCATCGACGACGGTTCCCGAAACAGAAAACCGCTCCCCGTCATTCTGCGCATACGCCCCTGTGAAAGGAACTGCAGAAAGAAAGACAGCGATTACTGAGACTATCATTAACCGTATCTTCATTTGGTTTTAAGTGTTATTTTTTTTCTCCACAGACTTTCTGCAATCGGTTATGCAATTTCTTCTGTCTGCAAGTGGTTACCGCAAATTTGAGCATTTCCGGAGAAAAAAGATACAGTCTCTCGGTCAAATATAGATTAAATTCAGCCTTGGTTCCCTGTAAACTTAAACAGAAATGTTTGATATTCAGTGAAATGCCCTATGTCAGGACAAAGAATTCATCCCCCCTCAAATATAGATTAAATTTCTGCGATTCTGGCTTCGAACTCCTCTTTCGGGCACAGGGAGGCGCGTTTGAGCCTCGCCCGGTAGGTATAGACTGTGTTGGGGGAACACTTGAGAAACTTGGCAATCTGCCCGCTTCCGGTGATGCCGATTCGGATTGCCGCGAGCATTCTGAGTTCAGTCGGAAGCGCACCTCCTTCGGGAACTGTGAAACGGCTGTCTTCCTGCAGCAGTTCGTTCACTTTCTCGACAAAGTCCGGATAGAGACCGAGAAATGTCGCATCAAAGGCTTTGTAGTAGTCCTCGTACTCGCGATACATCACGGACGGGGAACGGAGCGCCTTCATAACAGCGTCAAGTCCCTCAGATTTTCCGAGTGCGCGGATGTCATTGCGTGTCTCCCCGATGCGGTCGATATAGTGCAGGGCGAGATCCATATAGCGGAAGACATAACCGTTCTTGATTTTGTTCGCATCAGTCAGTTTCCGGTTGGTCTCCTCAAGGCCGCGCTGCAGTCCCACACCCCTCTGAAAGAGTATGAATATGACAATCAGCAGCAGCGAAACGAAGCACACACCGGCTGTGAGCCAGATGATCCGGCTACGCTCTATGCGGCGGGAAGCGCCCGAAATGATGAGATTGGCCTTTCCGGAACCCAGCAGACGCTTGCTGAAGTTGCCGGCGGTCACATCCATCAGATTCTGGCTGATGTAGCGCTCCGCCCGGCGGTACTGACCGCGGTCATAGAGCATCAGGGCGAGTTCATAGAGGGACATATATCCCCGCTCTGCAGCCTTGAAGTCCTGTTCGGAACTTCGTACCAGCCAGTCGAAACGAAGTTCTTCCTCTCCGGCGGCTTCATAAATTTTCGCAATGCTGTATGCGGCCGAGGCTCTGGAATGATGCTCATGCTCCTCTTCATACAGGCACCGGAACGCTTCGAGAGCCTCCGCAGTCTGCCCCGTGTCACGAAGGAACTGGGCTTTCACTCTCCGCGCATAAAAAGATGTGGAGTCGATGCCAAGATAGCGCAGGCGGGACTGCGAGACTATGTCCCTGTACTCCTGTCTCTTCTCCTGGGAGACCGAATCCGAGGCAAGTTCCGAGTAGAGGACTATACGGCAGCGTAGCCACTCGCAAATAAGCGGATTTTCGCAGAATACCGCAGAAGTGTCGGTGTCCAGAAACATCCGTTCAGCAAGGGCGTTTTCATTCTTGTCCAGCAGAATGCGGACCTTCACCATACGCGAAAAAAGGGTCTGGCGGCTGTCGGAGGCGAGGGTCTCCATAAGATGCTGGTAACGGGACACCGTGTCGCGGCTCCAATGGAGGCTGCTCTGGTAGATCCGGCTCGCCGCCTCCCATTTCAGGGAATCCGTCGGTGCGGACTCGAAAACCTTTTCGAGCCTGAAGATCCGGCGTTCGAGCGAGTCGCGGTACTCCCCCTGTCTGGCGATCACGCCGTCAAGCTCCTTCAGACGGCAGTCATCGCCGCTGCAGGCGACGGCAAGGCCCAAAGCAGAAAGGCACAGCGCTATGGAGACGTGTTTCATGACCGCAAACATAATGCTTTCGGGCCACATTTGCAAGTTCCGGAGTTTTCCTTAACTTTGTCACCGGCAGTTTCACATCATAACCGGAATAACTATGAAATCAACACACAAAATCCTTGCGGCGGCGCTTCTTCTCCTTGCTTTGGGAATATGGACCGGCTGCGAAAAAGAGGAACCTTCCACGACAAAACCTGCGGAGCAGACAGATAAGGACAAGGACCAGGATCAAGATAAGGATAAGGATACAGACCAAGATACAGATCAGGATACAGACCAGGACCAGGATCAAGACCAAGATCAGGACCAGGATAAAGATCAAGATAAGGATACCGGGACCTCCTCCGGTCAGCAAAAGTCCGGCTGCATCGAAAAGCCGCAGACTCTG
>CAVEHG010000100.1:0-5548 GCA_963615405.1 bacterium
GTCCAGAACCTCCGCCGTCACCTTGTCCGAGCGCACGATCAGTGCATCGGCATCAGCGACTGCCGAAAGAAGTTCGTCCTGCCCCTCATATTTTTCCAGAAGCGCCAGAGTATGTCCCTGCGCCTCGACAATTTCCCGTATCCCGTCCACCGCCGCCTTCGCGAACGGCTTCTGCGTAGCAATCAGTATTTTCATATTTCCAATTTAAGTTTCGAATGTAAACTGATTCGATGGGTGTTCGTGAGTTACCACGTATTTGGGTGGGTTAAATCCAACGCAATTCAGTTAAGCGTCAGACTTTTTCTTCAAGAACCTGAGCCTCGAACTCCCGCATCGTGTCAATCAGCGCCTGAACCGACTCCACCGGGCAGGCATTGTAAAGAGATGCACGGAATCCGCCCACTGAACGGTGTCCCTTGATTCCGACCATTCCGCGTTCTTTTGCAAACTCAAGGAAAGCGTCCTGCAGGTGTTCATAACCCTTTTCCATCACGAAGCACACATTCATAATCGAGCGGTCTTCGGTCGCGGCAGTGCCGACAAACAGGGAATTGCGGTCAATCTCGCTGTAGAGCATCGCAGCCTTCTTCCGGTTGATCTCGTATATAGCCTTCACTCCGCCCTGTTCCTTGAGCCATTTGAGCGTTTCGCGCATAACGAAAATCGGGAAAACCGGAGGCGTGTTGAACATTGATTTTCCGTCGATATGCGTCTGATAGTTCAGCATAGTCGGGATGTAGTGAGATACCTTTCCGAGCGCATCCTTGCGGACAATGGCGAAAGTGACTCCGGCCGGCCCGACATTCTTCTGCGCACCTCCGTAAATCACCGCGTATTTCGACACATCCACAGGACGCGACATAATGTCCGAGGACATATCCGCAATAAGCGGCACCGGGCAGTCGATGTCCGTATGCAGTTCCGTCCCATAAATCGTATTGTTCGTGGTTATATGGAAATAGTCCAGGTCGGACGGGATTTCGTACCCTTTCGGAATGTAGGAATATGTTCTGTCGGCCGACGATGCCACGACCACGGCTTCCGCCCCTTTGGACTCCGCAAAACCCCTGGCCTCCTTGAATGCCTTTTTCGCCCAGACTCCAGTTTCGAGGTAGCCGGCCTTCTTTTCGAGGAAATTCATTATGGCATAGAGAAATCCCATACTGGCACCGCCTCCGAGAAAAAGGACTTCGTGGGTGTCGGGAATATTCAGGAGTTCTTTCCAGAGAGCGCGGCAGTCGTCCATCACCGCCTCCCATTCCTTTGTCCTGTGGGAGATTTCTATTACCGACATTCCAGTGCCGGCAAAATCCTTCAGGGCCTCGATGGCAGCCTCCACAGCCGGCTTGGGCAGGACGCAAGGTCCCGCATTGAAATTATGTACAGTCTTCATATACTTTTATGTTTCAATCGATTGGTCTGTTTTAAGCTTCGCGTACACCCGAATTCACTAAAGGGCTCGGGAGTTACCCCATATCCGGCGGTCTGAAGTCCCGGCACTTTTTGATTACCGGAGACATCATCCGCCGTCAGATTATCCTGCAAAGATAAGCATTATAACTTAAGTTTCGCATGTACCCTAATACGTTGGGTTTTCGTGGGTAACCCGTATTGGGGTGGGTTAAATCCCACGCACTTTTTTTACTATAATTTTCCGGAACCGCTCATTCCCTGCGTTTCCCCGCTTTGGATTTTCGCCGCTTCGCAGCCGCCGATGTCCGCCACACGCGAAAGAAAATCCGCTTCAGCCGAAAGACGCACGGCGACAGAAAGCGAGCACCTGGTGTCGAATCTCTGGTCACGGGCTTCCAACTTCATATCTTTCAGCACTTTCATCACGGCGTTCATCGACATATACCCGAATTCCAGAGCGTAGTTCACAGTCGCAGTCTTCTCCACCACGGCGGCCTGCGACAGGGCATCGTCCGTGGAGGCCCTGTAGGCACGGATAAGCCCCGGAATGCCCAGTTTTATGCCTCCGAAATAACGGACCACGACGACGAGAACATCGCTGAGCCCCCTGGAATCAATCTGGCCGAGGATCTGTCTCCCTGCCGAGCCGGATGGTTCCCCGTCATCGTTGGCACGGAACACATCGGCCTTGTAGCCAAGACGATAGGCGTAGCAGTGGTGACGCGCATCGTGATATTCCCGCTTCAGCGAAGACACGATCTCCCTGATCTGCGCTTCGGTTTCGACGGGGTAGGCGAATGCGATAAAGCGGCTCCCGTTGTCCTTGAAAAGCCCCTGCGCCGGTCCGGCGATACTTTTGAATGTGTCTTTTATTCCGTCCATATATTTCCGTATCCTCAAAAATAGGGATATTTTCAATGTTATCAAAATCTATCCGCCCTCTATGGGACACGGAAGCCGCATTCCCCAGTTTTTGAAAAAATTTTATGTGCATAGTATTTTAGTTTGTATCTTTGGGGGCGTTTTCGAGGGCGTTTTCGGAAAGACAGAGCTCCCGCATAATCATTTTTATCGTATGGTATTGAGATACAGAGTTTCCCTGCCCGGGTTGAAGGGATTTGCAAGAGTTTATGAACTCAAGGCGACAAGTTCGCTCTATTCGTTCCACAAAAGAATGCACGCAGACATGGATTTTCCGATGGATCAGGTCGTGCTTTTCAAGGCCGTGAAGCCGGACGGAAGCGCGATTGCCCGCTACAGCGTGCAGGATATGGGCAAGGGCACGATTGACGAGGTGACGCTCGGGGACTGCCACAAAAGGGGCGAGGACAGTTTCGTCTATTTCTACGACACGACCAACAAGAAGAGCGTGCTCGTGAATTTCGAGGGTGAGGCAGAGAGCCGCTCGGGTGTGGTCTATCCCGTTCTGGTGGAGTCTAAAGGGCCTAATCCGATTGAGTTCGAGAACGGATATGTGGCCTACGAGGATCTTCCCGAGGACAAGAAACGCAACATCATACGCAAGGAAGAGGGGAATTGGGACGATGAGGACGATGACGATTTCGATGATGACGAGGGAGATGACGATGATGACGACAAAGACGACAAGGACGAGGAGGATGTCGTCTATGACGAAAACGAGGGCGATGACGAGTAACCGGTAAGAGGCTGGCTGAAAGGCGGTCTGCTGCGTTCCTCTTCTAACGAAATCAAGTAATTGAAAACCGTTGAGATTATATTGGGGGCGACCGGAGTCGGCAAGACTGACTTCGCCATCCGGCGGGCTCTGGAATGCGGTTCTCCGGTGATCTCCTGCGATTCACGCCAGATTTTCAAAGAAATGACCATAGGGACGGCTGTCCCGGATGCTTCACAGCTTGCCGCCGTGAAGCATTATTTTATCCACTCGAATTCGGTCACGGAGGACTACACCGCCGGACGCTATGAGATTGAAGCTCACCGCCTTGTGAACGAACTGTTCGCACAGGGGCACGAAAGGCTGATTATGTGCGGCGGCTCGGGATTCTACATCGACGCATTCGTCAGCGGGCTGGATGACTTCCCACCCGCCGACCCTGCGCTGCGGACTGAACTCACCTCCCGGCTCAGGGAAGAGGGTGTCGGGGCGCTGGCCGGGCAGCTGAAGGAACTTGACCCGGAAAGTTGCGGGGTGATTGACCTTTCGAACGGACAGAGGGTCGTGCGGGCGCTTGAGGTCTGCCTTATGACCGGGCGGAAGTTCTCTTCATTCAAGACCTCGCCCAACCGCCGCCGCGACTTCGGGATTGAGAAAATCGGTCTCGTGCGCCCGAAGGAGGAACTCTATTCCCGGATTAATGCCCGGGTGCTGCAGATGATCGACGCCGGTCTCGTGGATGAGGTCCGCGGTCTGACCGCGTTCCGCGACCGACCGGCCCTCCAGACTGTCGGCTACAGAGAAATCTTCGCCTGGTTCGACTTCCTGGACGGCAAGGTCACCACTGACGGCTGGGGTCCGACATCGCCCGGCGACGGCCCCGTGACCACTCTTGACCGCGCCGTTGAACTGATTCAGCGCAACTCCCGCCATTATGCCAAGAGGCAGATGTCGTGGTGGCGGCGGGACTCCTCCATCAAATGGGTGGAAATGGATTAGCCTGAATAAAAGGCGGTCAGAAAGACCCGCCGTTCCTGTCCCCTGTGCTGCGCCGCTTCTATTACTCCAGTAGCCATTTCCATGCAGCCACTATGTCTGTCTTCAAGCCGTCACGTTCTATTCGGCCTTCGTCTTCGTATGTAATTATAATCGCTTTTTCAAGCGGTTGAAAGGAGTGCAGGGCAGCCAGAGCCCTGGTTCCCCGCAGCAAACTGTAACATTGAGCGACAGGTTACATCACAGGAGACAAATGTCGCCATAAAAAAGTTGCACCTATGGTCTGAGACAGGCGAGGGGAATGACGTGGACTCCGTCTTTTCGCGTATATCCGTACTGGCCTCCCGTCAGTACAATTTTCAAATCGGGTTCCCTAAGAGGAACCTGCTTTTCGGTTTTGTTGTGCTCAATGACGAGATTGTGCAGTTGAACCAGATGATTCGCTCCTTCTTCTATTTCTCCGCTTCCAAGCTTACATTCAATCAGCGCATATCGTCCGTCGTCCAGATGCAGAACGACATCCGCCTCCAGACCATAACGGTCGCGATAGTAGCCGACGTTGGAGAAAAATCCGGATGTATAGGCCTTCAAATCACGGATACACATCTGTTCAAAGATGAACCCGAAGGTTTTCATCTGAGTCTGCAGAGATTCAGGGTTCAGACCCAGCAAAGCGACTGCCACGGACGGGTCACAAAACCCGCGTTTAGGTCTGCTCTGAATAGCGGTCTTACTGCGTATTGCAGGACACCAGGCATCAATATCCTGAATTACGAACAATTTTTCCAATGCCTTGATATAGTCGTCGAAAGTGGTCCTTGAACATTCAAATTTGTCATTTGCAGTCACATCTGCGAGTATGGATGTCGTTTTTGCAAATGTAGAAATATTCCTCGCATAAGACCGCAATATCTGCCGGGCAAGTTTCCAGTTACGGTCCACTTTGTCCACCCTGGATATATCCATGCGGCAGACAGACTCCACATAATCGCGCGCAATCATCAAAACGGCGTTCCGATTCCCGGCATCCACCGCGGCCGGCCATCCGCCGCGGCATGCCGCAAAAAGCAGATTGTTTACAGACATATCAGACATGCATGCCAATTCCTGAGCCGGATTGTCAAACAGATCCTTCAGAGAAACGCTGCCATTTGACTCTCTTGATTCCCAAAGAGACATCGGTAGCATCCTCATACGGGAAATTCGTCCTGTGCCGCTATGGCATATTTTAGATTCATCAACTGTATTTGAACCTGTAAGAATAAACTGCCCCGGCACAGAACGGCTGTCGCACATCGTTCGGACTGCATCCCACAGTACCGGGATATCCTGCCACTCGTCAATCAGCCTCGGCGTTTCTCCCGCCAACAGGTTCGATGGCTTCACCGCCGCCGTAGCCAAGTAGTTGTTGCGGTTGTCAGGATCCTGAATCCTCAATATGCTTGCGGCCTGCTGCTCGGCAGTTGTCGTTTTCCCGCACCATTTTGGTCCCTCAATCAAAAC
>CAVEHG010000101.1:0-5526 GCA_963615405.1 bacterium
CGCACTATCACACAAAGCCCTCGCTTCGCTGTTCTCCGCACGGCGCTTGAGCGCCGGGGGATTTTTTTCGGCCTCACGGCCGGCGGGCAGAAGCCCTTGTCAAGTTTCGCAAGTGCGAAACTTGAGTTGTTTGTCTTTCCTTAATTCCAGAAGAGGAGTTCCTTCAGATAGGGGAATATCGCGTATGACACGGTTTTCAACGGGTCATAGAACACAGTAGATGCCAGATATTCAGTCTTTACGAACGAAAAAGTCCCGTTCAGCGCATCGAAAATCATAAGCATCAGACACAGGACCAGCAGGCATTCCGTAATGGCGAGCACAGAGCCGAGCAGGCGGTTCAGCCACCCGAGCAGCACCACCTTTACAACCTTTTCCAGAATCTTTCCGAGCAGTGTCAGCACGAGTGTGACAGTGCAGAAAATCAGCACGAAAGCGATGACTTTCAGCACGGTTTCGTCAAGCGAAATCCATTCTTTCATCCACAGGCTCACCCGGGCGGCAAAGGTCACTGACATCCAAACCCCGAGACACAGCGCCACCAGAGAGACCACCTGTCGGATGAACCCCCTTTTTATACCTGCGCACAAGGCAATCAGAAGACAGACTGCCACAATGATGTCTAATACGGTCATAAAATTAAAACCTATTCCCGAAAACATTGCTTACGACAGAACATACATCGCTCCGTCCATCCGGGAAAAACTCCGCAAAAATAATCATTTTGCAAAAACTCTACAATTCACTATCTTTGCCAATTCAAAAAATCCGGTATATGAAATTCAAGGAATACAAAGGGTTGGATCTGGTTGCCGTCGGGAACGAGGTTCTCGAAAGATGGAAAAGCAACCGGGCATTTGAAAAATCGCTGGAGCTGCGTGAGGGCGCTCCGGAATTCGTGTTCTTCGAGGGACCGCCTTCCGCCAACGGAATGCCGGGCATACACCACGTAATGGCACGTTCCATCAAGGACTCGATCTGCCGGTACAAGACACAGAGCGGATTCAGGGTGAGAAGGCGTGCGGGCTGGGATACCCACGGGCTTCCGGTCGAACTCGGCGTGGAAAAGAAGCTCGGAATCACCAAAGAGGACATCGGATCGAAGATTTCCGTCGAAGAGTACAATGACACCTGCCGCAAGGAGGTGATGAAATACACGAAAGAGTGGATGACCCTGACCGACAGGATCGGCTATTGGGTTGATATGAACGATCCGTACATCACCTACGACAACCGCTACATCGAAACGCTCTGGTATCTTCTCAAGGATATCTACGGAAAGGGGTTGCTCTACAAAGGCTACTCCATCCAGCCGTACTCTCCGGCCGCCGGCACCGGGCTCAGCTCCCACGAGCTCAACCAGCCGGGATGCTACCGCGACGTGAAGGACACGACGGCAACGGTGCAGTTCGAGGTCATCAAGGACGAAAAATCCCAGATTCTATTCGATTGCGAGACGGTTCCGGTCTATTTCCTTGCCTGGACGACGACTCCGTGGACCCTGCCGTCAAACACGGCGCTCTGCGTGGGACCGGACATCGACTATGTCCGTGTAAAGTCCTTCAACCCGTATTCCGGAAAACAGGCGATTTACGTCGTTGCCAAGGCTCTTGTCGGCAACTGGTTCAATCAGAAGGCCGCCGACCTCTCTCTCGACGACTACAAGACAGGTGACAAGCTCGTTCCGTTCAAGGTTCTTGAGGGCGAGTTCAAGGGCAGCGAACTGCTCGGCATAAAATACCATCAGCTCATCCCGTGGTTCAAACCCGAGACGGACGGCGCGTTCCGCGTAATCGGCGGAGACTATGTCACCGTTGAGGAGGGTACGACCGGTATCGTACACATCGCCCCGACTTTCGGCGCGGACGACAACAGGGTGGCGAAGAAGGCCGGTGTTCCGCCGATTATGGTCCTGGACCGCAACGGCGACCGCTATGCGCAGGTTGACCGTCAGGGAAGATTCTTCCGTCTGGAGGATATGGACGCAGGATATGCCGCCGAATATGTTTCTCCCGACTATGCCGAATGGGCGGGAAGATATGTCAAGAACGCCTACGACTCTTCCCTTGCGCCGGATGCTCCGACCCTCGACATCGACATCTGTATGATGCTCAAGTCACAGGGCAAGGCATTCAAAATCGAAAAGCACGTCCACACCTATCCTCATTGTTGGAGAACCGACAAGCCGGTGCTCTACTATCCTTTGAACTCCTGGTTCATCAAGACCACGGCGGTGAGGGACAAGATGATGGAACTCAACAATACGATTGAGTGGAAACCGGAATCCACTGGAACCGGACGCTTCGGCAAATGGCTGGAAAACATCCAGGACTGGAACCTCAGCCGCAGCCGCTACTGGGGAACTCCGCTCCCGATCTGGCGCAGCGAAGACGGTAAGGAAGAGAAGTGCATAGGCTCGGTGAAAGAGCTCTATGACGAAATCGAAAAGGCTGTCACCGCCGGGGTGATGACCTCCAACCCTCTGAAAGAGAAAGGGTTCGTGCCGGGAGATATGTCTAAGGAGAATTATGACAGAATCGACCTCCACCGGCCGTATGTCGACAATATATTCCTTGTTTCGCCGTCCGGGAAGAAGATGGTCCGCGAAACGGATCTCATCGACGTGTGGTTCGACTCCGGAGCTATGCCATATGCCCAGGAGGGTCTGCGCAATTTCGGAAGCAGGGATTTCGGATGTACGGCGGACTTCATCGCGGAAGGGGTTGACCAGACCCGCGGGTGGTTCTACACTCTCCACGCCATCCACACTATGGTGAGCGGCACCTGCGCATTCAGGAGAGTGATTTCCAACGGACTTGTTCTCGACAAGGACGGCAACAAGATGAGCAAGCGGCTCGGCAACGCGGTGGATCCGTTCGGTCAGCTCGACAAATACGGCGCTGACGCGCTCCGCTGGTATATGCTCACCAACTCCCAGCCTTGGGACAACCTCCGTTTCGACGAGGCCGGAGTGGATGAGGTACGAAGAAAGTTCTTCGGAACGCTCTACAATACATATTCATTCTTCGCGCTCTATGCGAATGTCGACGGTTTCGATCCTGCGGCGGCCCCTGTGCCGTATTCGGAGCGCCCTGAACTTGACAGGTGGATAATTTCCCTGCTCAACACTCTCGTGAAGGATGTCGTCGCCTCTTATGAGGACTACGATGTGACGCAGGCCGGACGTCTTATTCAGACCTTTGTATGTGACCACCTGAGCAACTGGTATGTGCGGCTCGGCAGGAAGCGTTTCTGGGGCGGAACGATGGATGCGGACAAGCTCTCCGCCTATCAGACGCTCCACGAAGTACTCCTTTCGGTTTCAAAACTTGCGGCTCCGGTTGCGCCGTTCTTTATGGACAGGCTTTATCTCGACCTGACGGGAGGGGAGAGCGGCGAGTTCCGCTCGGTTCATTATGTTCCTATGCCGGAATACGACGCCTCTGTGGTGGACAAGGATCTTGAGGAGCGGATGGAACTGGCCCAGAGGGCATCGTCAATGGTGCTTGCGCTCCGCCGCAAGGTGAACATCAAGGTCCGTCAGCCGCTTTCCAAGCTCATCATTCCTGTTCTGAGCGACAAGGTGAAGGCGCAGCTTGAAAAGGTGAAGCCTCTGCTTCTGGGAGAGGTGAACGTGAAGGAGGCCGAGTTCATCCACGACACGGCCGGCATCATAACCAAGAAGATCAAGCCGAACTTCAAGACTCTCGGAAAGATCTACGGGAAGCAAATGAAGGAGATTGCGGCGGCCTTCCCCCAGCTTTCGCAGGAGAGCATCGCGGCAATCGAGGCTTCGGATGAATATACGCTCAAACTTCCTTCCGGCGATGTAGTTCTGAAGAAGGGGGACTATGAGATAACTTCCGAGGATATGCCGGGCTGGCTTGTGGCGAGCGACGGTCCGCTCACGCTTGCGCTTGACATCACCGTCACCGACGGACTCCGCCGCGAAGGCATTGCCCGTGAACTCATAAACAGGATTCAGAACCTGCGCAAGGACAATGGATTCGAGGTTACGGACAGGGTTCGCGTGGGCATATTCACGGATATTCCGGAATTCAAATCGGAGATAGGCGATGCACTTGAGGTCTTCGCTGACTATGTGGCTTCGCAGACTCTTGCCGTTGATGTGGATCTTGCCGGATCTCCGTCTGGAACCGATGTTGAATGGGGCGAGGGCACGGTGAACATTAATGTCGAAAAAATCTAATCTTCGCATTGCGGAACGGTTATTCGTTTTTTGCATTTGCAGAACTTTTAATATGTAAAATTATGGCAGACGAAAAGAAAACAAAAGAGCCTGAAGTGAGGGTTCGTTACAGCGATGAGGACCTGCAGGAGTTCAAACAGATAATTCTTGAAAAGCTCGCCAAGGCAAAGGAGGAGTACAACACCCTGCGTGCCGTGGTCACCCATTCTTCAAGCAATGACATAGGCGACACATCCCCTACATTCAAGGGACTTGAGGAGGGTGCGCTCTCGCTTTCGAAGGAGGAGGCCGGACAGCTCGCGCAGCGCCAGTACAAGTTCATCCAGAACCTTGAGGCAGCTCTCGTGCGCATCGAGAACAAGACCTACGGCATCTGCCGCGTCACCGGCAAGCTTATTCCGAAGGAGAGACTCCGTCTCGTTCCGCACGCCACACTGACGGTCGAGGCCAAGGAAATGCTGAACAAAAAACAGCAGTAGGCGTTCTCTATGAAGTTCAGAATGTCCAAGGGCGGCTGGCTCATAGTTTTGGGCGTCGTCCTCGTTGTCATAGACCAGATCATCAAAATTCTCGTCAAGACGAATATGTGCCTTGGCGAGCATTTTGACGTTTTCGGCGACTGGTTCAAGATTTATTTCATCGAGAATGAGGGAATGGCGTTCGGGATGAAGTTTGGCGGCTGGTTCGGCAAACTGCTTCTCTCGCTGTTCAGGATAGTGCTGTTCAGCGCACTCGTCTGGTGGATAGGCAGACTCTGCCGGAAGCCGTCCACTCCGACCGGGGTGCTGGTCGGCCTGACGCTCATCACCGCCGGAGCTCTCGGGAACATTTTCGACTGTTTTTTCTATGGGCTGGTCTTTTCGGAGTCCACGCCTTACGAGGTCGCCGCGTTCGGCGGGCATTACGCACCTTTCCTTTTCGGGAAGGTGGTGGATATGCTCTATTTTCCGCTCATCGATACGACCTGGCCAGACTGGATGCCGTGGATAGGAGGGCGTCCGTTCAAGTTCTTCGAACCGGTGTTCAACTTCGCCGACAGCTGCGTGACGGTCGGTACTCTCTACCTGATTTTCTTCCAGTACCGTTTCTTCGCGCAGGACAGCTCCTCTGAACAGAATGACGGGAAACCCTCTTCCCCGAAACCCGCCCCAACAGACGGAAAACGCAAAAAGTAGAAAAAATATTTGAAGAATATTTATTTTTTCCTACCTTTGCAGTCCTTTCTGAAACAAGACCCCAAAGGTCACAAGTCAGAATTTCAGGAGAGTTGGCCGAGTGGTTTAAGGCGGCAGTCTTGAAAACTGTTGAGGTGAAAG
>CAVEHG010000102.1:0-5468 GCA_963615405.1 bacterium
GGGGTCGTTTCCCGGGTTGGTTACAGAGCCGCTCCCGGAGCCGTTCCCGGAGCCGTTCCCGGAGCCGTTCCCGGAGCCGTTCCCGGAGCCGTTCCCGGAGCCGTTCCCGGAGCCGTTCCCGGAGCCGTTCCCGGAGCCGTTCCCGGAGCCGTTCCCGGAGCCGTTCCCGGAGCCGTTCCCGGAGCCGTTCCCGGAGCCGTTCCCGGAGCCGGAGCCGTTCAGGGAGCCGGAACCGCCCCCGGTTCCAGTGCTTGAATCATCCGCTGAGTCCCCGATGCAGCGTATAGTACAGTTCTCCGCCATATCCTCAAGGCCGCTCCCGAAGTAGGCTATTACCGACCGGTCAATCTCTGCCAGTTTGCAGAGGAACATTTCCCCTATGTAGAGGTCGCCAGCTCCGTGCGCTCCCTGCGTTATCGTCCACTCCGCGAGTCCATCGTTGAATGAAACATCCTTGTCTATCCGCCAGCTCAGTTCGTCCAGACCTTCGCGGGATCCGAAAAGTTGAACCCTGTAGGAAGAGTTCCTGACAAGGTCGAAATTGCTGACCGCGTCTGAACCGAGATAAATCCTGTATGTGATGTCTCCCGTCAGAAGCCCGCTTCCTTCAAAGGCACAGCTCACCTCGATGTAGGTTGGCCCGGTGATGTTGCCCACTTCGTCCGGAACCTTCATCTTCTGGTCTGTGTTCCCTTCCAGAAGATCGCCCCAGCAGTTCTCAAAGGCATAGAATTCGATGCTCTCACCCCTGTTTATGGCAAGAAGATCGTTCTCCGATGCGAAATCCCCGTCCGCGACATCACCGTCAGCGGCAACCGATCTTTCCGAAAACGGAGTCATAAGCTGCGCCGCATCGCACAGTCTCACGCCTGTGATGCTGATTCCGGATGCTCCGAGACTGTCGTCAGGAACATAACTGAAAACGATTCTGCTGACAAGCCTCACCAATATCACATTGAGTTTCAATCCGGAACCGCCCACGAAACAGTTTCCCAGAACTGCGGCCATCGGAATCAGGCTCATCTCCCCGGGGATTTCCGGGAATCGTATGACAAGGCTTTCCATACTTCTCTCGTCCTCTCTCCATCCGTTCCCGTCCGGTTCTATGCTTTTGCCGCAGTTGGCGAGCACATAGAAGGAGTAGCTGGCTTCCGTAACAAGAGGGATTCTGCATTCGTTCGAGTCCATTTCCATAAATTCGTGAAGGATGCAGGTTCCTTCCCTCCAGATGTAGAGGTTTATGTCGGAGATTGTCTCTCCCTCAAAAACCGATGACTTGGTCTGGGACGGCAGTCCGCAGCGCCCACAGGTGAACGAAAGTGTGACTTCGGCGCGGCCATCCTTCTTCTCCGCTTCGCACGTCAGTTTCTCCGCACATCCTCCAGCTGCCAGTGCCGCCGTTGCAATGACCGCCGGCAACAGGGAAATGAACGTTGATTTTATTACAGAAAGGGATATGAAATTTGGTTTTGTCATCTGGTCATTGATTTTCTCAAGTTTCGCGGAAGGGGCGAAACCGGAGTTACTTGTTAACGTGTATGCTCAGCAGTCCGGCCTGGTTTATGGGTGCCCCGGCCTGCATATAGACATTGGCATCTCCCGGCCCGACTATGCTGAGTTTCACTCCGTGCCAGTCCTCGTCGATGGTGTAGTTGAACACGCCGCGCGTGCGTCCCTCCTCAAGTTCGTTCAGACCTATCTTGAACGGTGCTCCGGAAGGGGAGTATTCACAGCGTACGTGAACCTCATCACCGATTTCAGGCTCTATATAACCGTCCGGAGTCATTATGAAGCTCACGATGTCAGACAGGGAAGTCCGGTCAATCCTCCAGCTGTCTTCGTTCAGCCCGTCTCCTTCCGGAGTCACCGTGATGTGGTAGAGGCAGTTCCTTCGGACATCCAGATTCTGCCGTGACTCCCCGAGATAGAATCTGTACTTGAGGAATCCGCCGTAACTATAGTGCTCCGGCGAGCGGTAGCTGAGCTCCATTTCTATGTAGGAGCATACATCCGCAAGATGTGCGGACTTGTCCAGCACTTTGTCGGAATCCGTTCCGACCTCTCCGGGGAAGTCTCCCTGAATGTTTTCCAACATATACAGACTCAGTTCGGCGCTTTTTCCGTCTCCGACGGTCTTGTTCAGAAGAGCGCACTCACTGCTTTTGCGGCTGAACCCGACGGAGAAACAGTCGTCGGAACTCTCCGCCCCGGACTCCGAGAACACCCTGCACCGTCTCGGACAGTTGCCTATGCGAAGGCTTTGCACATCCATCGTCACCTTGTCCCCAAGACGGCTTCTGTCCATACTCAGGCGCAGTTCCGCCATCATTCTGACAATCGGCACCCGTATCGAGTTCCCTGCTCTGACGCCGAAGACGGCTCCGCACATCGGCATCCCGGTCGAGTAGTCATCCGGATATGCCAGGTGGAAGAGGAGAGAGTTCACTTCGTCCAAAGTCTTGATACTCAGTTTGTAACCGAAGTTGACGCAGGCATAGATGTCGTAGTCCCTGCCATAGACGAGAGGCAGAGTGCAGCCGGTTCCGCGAATGTATTCAGCCCTTTCAAGGAATCCGTCCGACGAGAATACGAATATGTTTGCATCCCTGATTCTGTCGCAATCCGGTTCGGCAGCCTTCGTATCCACCTCTCCGGTGCAGAGCAATATGTCAGTCGGCGCGCGGAGGGAATCAATTCTGTCCGCGCACCCACTGACGGACAATAAACACAAAACGTTGGTTATGACAACGGCTAAAAAGCCACGGCATAATTTTCTTTTTCGTCCCATTTCTCAACTTCCATTACAAGTTCTTCCTTCTCCAGCCTTATCGCAGAGTCCGGATCCTCGGTTCCGCTCCGACGGAGGCATACTTTCAGGCTATAGCTGTCATTGGAACGGATGCCTCCGTCTCCGAGCCCGTTGATGCTGATCGGCCAGTACCATCTGTGCCCTTTGACGCAGCCCTCTATAACAAGTCTTGTGAATGGCTGCCCGAAGGATTCCTCGCTGCCGAGATTGGGGTAGCAGTAGAGGTCAAAATCCAGTTCCCTGACATCCATTCCGACACTCCCCTCTATCTCCCGGCACAATATCTCCGGGGAACTGAATTTGACTGCATCCGCCTCGTTCCATCCGCCGTTGTTTATGAACCGGCATCCTCCCTGCCCGTCTCCGGTGACGCTGCAGTCGGCATTTACGTTTGTCAGGTAAATTCTCGCGTCCGTCAGTTCTTCAAACTGGTAGGCCGTCCCCCGAAAGTCGCAGCTCAACTCCTTCAGACGGATTCTTGCCATCAGTGGCTTCAGCGTGACGGAGAAGTTTTCCCCCGCTTCGAAATCCGCTTTCCCGACAAGGACGGGGTCTGAGGCCCCCTCCTCCTCCAACTCGAAGCAGACCCCGGAGAGCGACTGCAGCGTGAGCATGTTTTCCCATTTCAGACTGCCTTCCGGCGCATTGCAGATCACGACCGCTGTCTTTTTCCCGCCTCCGGAGGATACCTGGAATACTTCCCCTTTTCCGTCGAAATGCGTGAAAGAGTCGAGCCTTCCGAATTTGTCGTCATTATACACGAGCACATCGCAGCACCGTCTCTCAAACCCGCCAGCAACTTTCATCCTGACGCTGGCGGTGCTCCCGATCTCCATTGCTTCCATATTTTTTTCATATGCAGGTGCGACAACCCTGGCGCAGGAGAAGAAATGGGCCGGCAAGCAAGCAATAGACAGAATGGCCAGAAAAGGATAGACGATCCTGTGATGAATCCGGCAGATCGGTAGCCGGCCCTGACTGAAAAAAATCGGTTGTATGTATTCGTTGTATGCGTTCATCTGTTCCGTCACATTGAGTGGTTCGACGGCTGCAAATCTATGTCGGACTTTTCGGACAATTGCACGAATCGAAAAAAGAAACACGAGATTTTTTCTCTTTTTTGAAATCCATAATTTTTTTTTGAGGTTTTTGCCGGAAATAAACAGTAACTTTGGGGCGATACAATAACAGGATATGATTTTTCAAGGACACTTTTTCTCGAAAAAGAGGAAATATATGCCTCTTTTCATGAAGCAGGCCGAATACATCAAGGCGGCTTCGTCCATTCTTGTACGAATGATGCAGACCACCGACAAGGACGAGTGGTTCAATTGCGAGAATATGATAAAGACCTATGAAGTACAGGCGGATGCCCTCCTCACAGAGATATACGAGGATTTGTACGGCCCGTTCATAGCGCCGGTGAGCAGAACCGACCTTCAGACCGTGGCGATGTCGGTGGATGACTTCATAGACAAGATAAACTCCTCCGCGAAGTCCATTCTGCTATATTTCCCCAAACGGATAGATTCACAGATTGAGGATATGGCGACCTACATAATGTCGAGCGCCGACGCCATCGGGGATATGCTCCAGTATCTCAGCGATTTCAAGGATAATTTCACTCAGATACTCAGTCAGTGTGACAGGATTACGGAACTGGAGCACGCTGCGGACGAAACCTATGAGGAATATGTGGGCTACATCTTCCAGAACGAGACCGACCCGATTGAACTTATGAAATACAAGAATATGGCCGAGGCTCTTGAGGAAACTTCTGACACGGCAAAACGCGTCTCGGACACAATCAGAATGATACTTCTGAAGTATTAGAATCTGTTTTGAAATAAAACAGTTTCCAGGCAGTATCGCTTCAGTCAGAAAATCGAATTAGGGTACATGCGAAACTTAAGTCAGAAAGACGAAGCATTATGGATATAGTAATCACTTATGTGAACGGGCTCGACCCGGTGTGGCGGGAAAGTTACAGCGAACACACCAGAATTCCGATAATGACCAAGCGTTTCCGCGATTGGGGCACTCTTCCTTATCTTTTCCGGAGCATAGAAAAGAACATGCCGTTTGTGGAGAATGTCTTTCTGGTGGTTTCCGGTGAGTCTCAGATTCCTTCGTGGGTCAACCGTGATGCGGTGAAGGTGGTTCTGCACGAGGATTTTGTGCCGGCGGAGTTTCTGCCCACATTCAACAGCAACACTCTTGAGATGTATCTGCACCGGATCAAGGGACTCAGCGAAAAGTTTCTGTACTTTAATGACGACATTTTCGTGATGCAGCCTTGCCGTGAGGAGGATTTCTTCCGCGGCGACAAGTCGGTTCTCCATTTTTATTCGCAGTTCTTTGTTCTTGGAAATATGTTCAGGCAGATCTGCCGGAACTCCGATATCCTTGCCCGAAAGGCGGCCGGAATTCGTCCTTCACATTTTTTCGTGCGTCCCCAGCACACCTGCACTCCCATGCAGGTGTCGCAGTGCGAGGAGTTGCTGTCAAAAGTGGAACCACAGGTGCGCTCAGCGATCTCGACGACACGGACCGCCGGGAACTGCACCCAGTACCTTTATCTGGACTATATGCTCTTCAATGGGAGGATTATTGACGAGAAAATCTCAAACAGACACGTTTCAGTTGCCTTGGCCAGCCC
>CAVEHG010000103.1:0-5436 GCA_963615405.1 bacterium
AGTGCGCACGGAGCACGATTTCCCCTTTTAGGGGACGGAAGGGGTAAAATGCAGGGTGCAGGGGGTTCAGAAGTAAGGCGCTCAAGCGCCGTGCGGAGAACAGCGAAGCGAGGGCTTTGTGTGATAGTGCGCACGGAGCACGATTTCCCCTTTTAGGGGACGGAAGGGGTAAAAAGCAGGGTGCAGGGGGTTCAGGAGTAAAAAAAAGTGCGTAGGATTTAACCCCCCAATACGGGTTACCCACGAACACTCAATGTATTAGGGTGCATGCGAAACTTAAGTCATACATAGCGATGATTACTTTCCGGTGATGAAGATACTTTCCATTTTTCGGAATTTAGTTGTATCTTCGCCGAGTTGATGTAAAACTTGGATTATGGAAATGGGATATGTGTTTATGGCGCTGACGGGCGGTCTTCTGGCCGGCCTGCTGATAGGTTGGGGGATTGCACGGAAGGTCTATCGGGATATGATGAAGGAGCAGGAGAGCCGGTTCGACGAATCTCTGGCGAGGGTCAGCGCGCAGCTTCGGACAGCGACAGAAGATATGCTGAAACAGCGCCAGCAGGAGTTTTCAAAGTCGAGCGCCGAGAACATCGGGCAGATTGTGGGACCGCTGAAGGACACGATTGACCGGATGAAGCAGGCGATGAGCGACAGCACGCTCAAGCAGACCGCAATGAGCGGGGAGATGAAGGCCGGAATCGAGAATATGATGCGGCAGAGCGAAGCCGCGAGGAAATCTGCGGAGGAACTGGCCCGCGCCTTCCGTCACGGGAACAAGGTCCAGGGGGACTGGGGCGAGGCCGTGCTCGATGAACTGCTCACCTCGCAGGGCCTGACGCGTGGGGTTCACTACGATGTGCAGAGCGTTCTGCGCGATGCCGCGGGGCAGACGGTGAAATCCGAGACAGGTGGCATACTGCGCCCCGACATAATCCTCCATCTGGATGAGCGCCGTGACGTGATAATAGACTCCAAGGTTTCCCTGACTGCGTTTATGGACTATGTGAATGCCGAAAACGACGAAGACCGACGGCGGTTCCTCGACGCACACGTCGCGAGTCTCAAGGCACACGTGCGTGAATTGTCTGTGAAGGACTATTCTTCGTATGTGCAGGCTCCGAAACAGCGGATGGACTATGTGATTATGTTCGTTCCGAACACGGGAGCGCTGTGGACCGCGCTGAACGCCCAGCCGGATCTGTGGCGCAAGTCTATGGAAATGAACGTGTTCATCGCTGATGAGCAGACGCTTTTCGCGGCTCTGCGCATCATAAACATGACCTGGCGGCAGATTGCCCAGGTTCAGAATCAGGAGAAGGTGTTCGCACTTGCGAACGAACTTATGGACAGGGTGGGGCAGTTTATGAAGAAATACCGCGAAATCGGTGACGCTCTTGACAAGGCCCGCAAGTCCTATGATGACGGGGAACGCAAACTGCAGCCATCCGGTCAGAGCATACTCCAGACCTGCGCGAAGCTTGAACGCCTCGGGGCTTCGCAGAGTTCGAAGAACCCGTTGCCACAGCTTTCGGACGCTGATGTAACCGAATGAGTGTCAGGCCGGATCGACATCGACAGTGATGTGGCCTTCATATTTCCGCTCTGAAGCGAAGCTTCGCACAATATTTCCTATCGCGGTCTTGTTTGCGGAGAGCATCCTGTCTTTCGGGAGGCTGATGCGGATGATGCGGATGTATTCGTCGCTGATCTTGTCAACTGCCGGGGCGAACGGCGGCGTGACCTCCGTTCCGGCTCCCGGGAGTGCTCCTGCATTTCTCAGCATCAGGGAAAGGGTGCCGGAGAGCCTGTCAAGTCTTTCCGGTCTGGTGTCCTTGAGGATGATGTTGACAATCCGTGTGTATGGCGGATAGCGGAAGTCCTGTCTTTCCTTCAGCAGTCCGGTGCGATATTCCGATGCGGTGCGCGGCAGAGCTAGCATTTGATACACAGGATGTTCCGGCTGCGCTGTCTGAATTGCGAAGATGCCTTTCTGTCCGCGCCGCGAACACCTTCCCCGGAACTGCTCAAGAATCTGCAATGCTTTTTCGTCTGCACGGAAATCCTGCTGTCCGAGCAGGGAATCGGCCTGCAGGACGGCCACAAGGTTGAGGCTGTCGAAGTCGAACCCTTTTGTCAGCATCTGTGTGCCGAGCAGGATGTCGATCTTTTTCCCGGCGAAATCCTTGAGCACATTCTTCTGCCATCCGGCCTTGGCGCTCGTGTCAGAGTCGAGCCGGGCGACCGTCCTCTCCGGGAAAATTGCTTTCAGCTCCTCCTCGATCCGTTCCGTTCCGGCTCCGAAAGCGACCGGCTGTCCGTCACACTCCGCCGAATTGTCAGGGCGGAGGTGAGGAATGTGTTCCGCCCAAGGTCTCGTGTAACCGCAGTGGTTGCAGACAAGCCTTCCGCGCGATTTCTGCCAGTTGAGGCTCACATTGCAGTGCGGACACCGGATTATCGCGCCGCATTCGCTGCACTGGACAGTCGTGGCGTAGGACTTCCTTGCCCGCAGGACCATCGCCTGACCTCCCGAATCGAGGGTTTCCCTGATGAGTCCGATGAGTTTCCGGGATATGGAGCCGACCATCCCCCTTTTCTTCCGCTCCGCGTTAGTGTCTATGACGACAATCTCCGTTTCTTCTCCGCCGTGGAAGCGTTCGTTCAGCGGCACCTGGCGGAAACGTCCGCAAGCGCTGTTGTAGAGGGACTCGAAGGACGGGGTGGCAGAGCCGAGGAGTATGTTGCAGCGCTGTACTCCGGCGAGCATAAGCGCCACATCGCGCCCGTTGTAGCGCGGGGCGGGGGAGTCCTGTTTGTAGGAGCCGTCGTGTTCTTCGTCCACGACAATCAGCCCGAGTTCGTGGTGGGGAAGAAAAAGTGCCGAACGTGTCCCAAGAACAATGTATGGCTTGCTCCGGTCTTCCAGCGTTTTGACGACTCCCGTCTTTTCCGTGGCGGTGAGCCCCGAGTGATAGCATTTCAGGCTTGTGCCGAGGTGGCGGGAAAGCCTTTCTTCCAGCTGGCGGCTCAGGGCGATTTCAGGCACAAGGTAGAGCACGTTCTTCCCGGAGGCCATAGCCTCCTGTGCCAGCTTTATGTATATTTCGGTTTTTCCCGAGCCTGTAACCCCTTGGAGCAGAGCCGGCTTGTTTTCGCTGAACGCCTTTTTTACGGCATCGTATGCGGCGGTCTGCGCCGCGGTGAGGCAGATCTCTCCGGAGGCTGTGCTGTTTGTTTCTTCCGGCTTCTTATCCTGTACCGGTGATTCTTCCTGCGCCCTCCGCTTCCGCGTTTCGGAGTCCGTCTTTTTCCTGCGTCCGGCAGTCGTCCCCTTCGCGGCCAGTTTCACATTAGTATAGGTCATTTTGTAGACCTCTCCCACGCTGCACATATAGTAGGCAGCGATTTTCCGCCACAGTTCAATCTCTTCCTCTGAAACACAGGGCAGGTCAAGCACTTCTTCCACCGGCTTCACCTTCTCCAGCGCCGTAGTCGGGCTCGCGTTCACTCCGCTCACCACCGCCACATATTCCTTCCCGGCGAACTTCACCTTCACCATGCTTCCCAGACCCGCTTTTCGCCGTGCGCAGGCTCCCTCAGCCTTCTCCGGAAGATCCTCCCCGCCCTCCGGCAGAGCATAGACCGGCTCCCACTCAAGCTTGAGCGGCACGATGACCGATATGAATCCCGTTTCAAACATCACGGCAAATTTACTCATTTTACCAAAATATACAGGGGTCAGCAGCGGGGATTTAGGGCAAGGAATTGATAAATGACAGCCGCTTCAAGGCGGCACAAGCCGCCGCGACGAAGTGACGGAGTGTAACGTAGGAACGAAGTCGCCGGTCGAAACGAAGTGAAGACCGTATGCCCCTGACAGGGGCTGTCGGCGGAGCCGACTGGGGTTAAGGAAGCGAGGCTAAGGGACAGCGCCTCAAGGCGGCACAAGCCGCCGCGACGAAGTGACGGAGTGTAACGTAGGAACGAAGTCGCCGGTCGAAACGAAGTGAAGACCGTATGCCCCTGACAGGGGCTGTCGGCGGAGCCGACTGGGGTTAAGGAAGCGAGGCTAAGGGACAGCGCCTCAAGGCGGCACAAGCCGCCGCGACGAAGTGACGGAGTGTAACGTAGGAACGAAGTCGCCGGTCGAAACGAAGTGAAGACCGTATGCCCCTGACAGGGGCTGTCGGCGGAGCCGACTGGGGTTAAGGAAGCGAGGCTAAGGGACAGCGCCTCAAGGCGGCACAAGCCGCCGCGACAAAGTGACGGAGTGTAACGTAGGAACGTAGTCGCCGGTCGAAACGAAGTTGAGACCGTATGCCCCTGACAGGGGCTGTCGGCGAAGCCGACTGGGGTTAAGGAAGTTGAGGCTAAGGGACAGCGGCCGCTGTCCCTTAGCCTCTTTGCCCAAACAGACAGGGGACAGCAGTGCTGTCCCCTGTCTGTTTGGGCAAATCCGTAAGCCGGGTTCTGTTTTAGTCTGTCATTTATCTTCGCAACCTACCCCCCGGCAGCGGGCGGGCAGCCCTTGATTGCCGGTATATTTGGTCTTGCAGGTCCCGGACCCGTACCCCGGACGCGTCACCGCGCACGGCCGTGAGCTCTTGCCTCACATTTTCACCCTTGCTGCAGCCGGGCCGTTCCCGTGGGCGTACCCAAGCCTCTGACGCAGCGGTTATTTTCTGTTACGACGGTCATAAAGTCACCTCCATCAGCGCTTTCCGCTGCGGGATGCCCTGTCCTGCCCGGACTTTCCTCACCCTTTCGGGCGCGACAAACCGATTTGCCTTTTTATGTTCTGCAACGACGCCTAAGCGCCTTTTCTGCCTGTTTTCTTCTCCAATTTGCGTTCACGCCTTTCGTTGCGGGCCTCGATGCGGTGAACTTCGCGCTCCAGAGCCGGCGTGATGTCCACGCAGTGTTTGTGGCACTGGGCCGAAAGCGAGTACATTCTGCCTATGCAGAAATTCGAGTGCGTGCAGCCGCTGCAATGGTTCCCGTCAGCCTTGAGCTTGTTCACGAAATCCGGGTCTTCGAGCACGGCACGTCCCACCTGGAAAAGCGGGAAACCGTTTTCGAGCACCTTGCGCGCGTCTTCGCCCGTGGTGACTCCGCCCACATAGATGAACGGATAGTCCGGCATCGCAGCCTTGAACTTGAGCGCATCCTCCATAAAGAAGAGGTGTCTGAACGTCTCGGTCGGGCAAACTGCCCAGGCTCCGATATGAAGCCCTATCTTGAGCCACCAGAATGACTTGGGCATATAGTGCGCGATGGCCTTTGTCGGGAATTCGCCCCTCATTACGTACATCGGCGCGCGGCTCACGAATCCTCCGGAGAGCGTGATGGCATCGACCCCGAGTCTGCGGAGTTCCTTTGCCACCTCAATCAGCTCGTCCACCTCCTGACCGCCTCTGACCCCGTCGCGGG
>CAVEHG010000104.1:0-5433 GCA_963615405.1 bacterium
TGACCTCTTTTGAGTTGGTAAGACGTACACGGGCAACCTTACGCATTGCTGAGTTCGGTTTTTTAGGTGTGGTTGTGTACACACGCACGCATACGCCCCTTCTCTGAGGGCAAGCATCCAGCGCGCGAGATTTACTCTTCTCGACGATAACCTCGCGTCCTTTGCGAACTAATTGTTGAATTGTTGGCATAAATGATTGTAAATCTATTATTTATGTTTTTATCCCCCATTTTGGGGGCTGCAAATATACGAATTAATTTCCAATAAACCAGACTTTGTGAGAGAAAATATGGAAAAAGCCCAGGCGCTCAAGCGCCGTGCGTAGAACAGCGAAGCGAGAGCCTTGTGCGTTAGTGCGCACGTAGCACGACTTCCCCTTCGAGGGGACGGGAGGGGTCTAAAAGAGGGATATGTAGGCAAGGACGGCGCTGCGGTAGGCGATGAGTGCGTCTATGCGGGCGGAAGCGTCCGTGCGGCAGGCAGTTTCTGCCTGGAGAAGATCCTGAAGGGGCGCGAGACCGGCGCTGTAATTGGAGAGTGCGGCGTCATAGAGGCGACTGGACTGTGAAAGGGACTCTTCGGCGAGCTGCCAGCTGTCGTAGGCCGAGGTAAGGTCCAGCCAAAGCTTGCCGACCAGAAGATGGAGCTGTTTTTCGAGAAACTCCCTGTCATTCACCGCCTTTTCAATCTGTGTATCGAGGCGCTGCGCCTTTCTGGCTGTCTTCCCCCAGTCCGAGAGAGGAATCTGGACGAGGGCGAAGGCCACAGCGTTGCCGCGGTTCTTGTCGTAGAGATTCGAATATCCGGCTGTCGCTCCGACGGAAACCTGAGGGAGAGCCTCCCCCACGGCCATCCGCTTTTCCATCCTTCTGGCCTTTTCCTGCAGGGAGAGCAGGCGGGTTTCCTGCATACCGCCCACAATTTCGTCTTCATCTTTCCAGTAATGCTCCGGAGAGAGAGGCAGAGACTCGTCCCCGTCGAGGACGACCGAGTCAAGGAAGGGCCTTTGAGCAGTCGCGGCGGACGGAATGAGAGAATAATCAAGGGATATGGTGTTGAAAAGGTTCATCCGGGCGAGGCGTATGCCGTTCTGCACCTTTTTCTTTCCGGCGGCGAGCTCGCTGCACCTGTGCCCGATGCCGAGCAGGTCAGTCTCGGCCGCGAGACCGGATGCGACGGCAGAACGGACATTACTGCAGAGAGTGTCGAGCGTAAAGGAGAGATGTTCGAGGGTCTCTAGCTTGTCTTCAAGCGAAATCACCTGCCACCACAGGCTGTCCACCGCCTCTACTGTCTCGCGCCTGCTGATATCCTTCCGAAGACCGGCGGCCTCCGCCCCGAGTGCGGCCATCCGGTTGCCCGTGACTATCCTTCCCCCGGCGTAAACCGGCTGCAGGGCGGTCACACCGGCCGACCAGCCCTTCTTGAACGAACTGTACTCTGTTTTCATCCCGTACATCGAGCAGATTGTCTGAATCCCGTCCGGAATCTCTCCGCCGTCAAACATATCGCTCAGGCCTATTTCAAGCAGCGGGTTCAGCGCCCAGTAACCCATCGCGGTGGCATAAACGCGCGGGAAGTACTCCGCGAGAGCCTCTTGCCTCTGCAATTCCGCAGCGCGGACATCCAGAGCCGCATTTTTTGCACGTACACTGTTTTCCAGCGCCATCCTCCGGCAGTCCTCAAGCGTCAGCGGTGCGTCCGGTGCCTGAGCCGCAGCAGGCAAGACCGCCGCAAACAGGACCGCCGCTGCAATCATAACTCTTCGTATATATATATGTCCCATATCCTTAACAATTTAAATTCCGCAAGTTCACTGATTCGCTGAAACTTCAGAAGCTGTCTTCGACCTGAAAATCTGCCAGTATGAAACCGGCATTATCAGGGTAATGAGAATGACGGAAAGCATTGTCCCGAAACAGATTACGACTCCCATAGGCATCCAGAGCGAATCCCCGCTGATTATCATCGGCAGCACCCCGAGAGCAGTCGTGCAGGAAGTGAGGAAAATCGGGCGCATACGGCGCTTACCGGCTTCCTCAGCCGCCTCCTTGACGGACAGGCCGTGTTCAAAGCGCAGTTCTTCAGCATACTCGAACATCAGGATTCCGTTGCGGACTATGATTCCGACAAGTGAAATCAGACCGAGAACGGCAGTCATCGAAAAGTCAAGCCCGAAAATCCACAGGCCGAGAGACGCGCCGAAAAGGCAGAGCGTGCTAAGGACCATTGTCAGCACGGCAAGTGAAATCTTCTTGAAATGGAAAAGCAGGAAGAAGAACAGAATCATCACCGCCGCCACGAAAGAGAGGGCTATTTCCGGGCCCACCAGGCCGTTCACGCTGTTGAGCCCCCCGAATTTCACGGAAACGCCCTCGGGGATATCGGCAGAAGCGAGATATTTCTTTATCGCCCTGACGGCAGTCGGCTGACTTTCCCCGTACTTCATATCCGCCCCGACCACGATGGCCTGCTTCCCGTTGATGCGGGTGAGCGATGAAGGATTCCACTCGGAAGAAACCGAAGCGACCTGTCTGACCGGAACCATAATGCCCGGAACCGCGGTAGGAACGAGGGTGTTGGAAATGTTCCCATAGTCCGCCCCGGAGTCGAGGCTCTCTGAATAGAGATTGACAGGGATCTCGCTGTCGCCCTCACGGAGCGAAGTGATCTGCAGCCCGTTCATCGCGGTGGCAAGCGACAGGTTCATCAGGGCACGGTTCACGCCCACCCGGGTGGCCTCGTCGCGGTCAAGTTCGAGAGAGATTCCGGAAGAGAACCAGTCGGCGTCGGAATGAACCCATTTAAGCATATCGAGACCGGCCATATAGGCTTTGAGGGAATCCGCGAACTCCTTGATCTCATCATAGTCTTCCCCATAGATCTCAACCTCGACAGGAGCGGTAACTCCCTGATAGTCCATCTGTTTCACACGGACCACGGCCTCGGGGAAATAATTTTCGAAATAAGTCCCGCGTTCGGAGAGAAATTCTTCGGTGTCCTTGTTGGAGCGGGTGTTCACGATGAGCTGCGCGACATTCTTGCCCGGAAGAATCGGAGCGTAGGTGCAGTGGAAGCGCGGAGTTCCCGTACCGATGAACTCGGTGACTGAGGTGACGCGGCTGTCCCTCCGGAGCATCCCGGCAAGGGAATCGGCGACCGCAGCCGTTCTGTCAAGGTCTGCGGAAGGGTCGAGGCTGACTTCGACGGCGAACACCGGACGCGCGGCCATAGGCATAAGCTGAATGTTCATTTTCGAGAACATTAGCAGTCCGAGGGCAATTGCCGCAGCCCCGCAGAACAGGGTCAGAGCAGGATGCCGGAAGCATTTCCCCTGAAGGAAATCGTAACCTTTCTGGAGGGCGTTGAACATCCGGTTCTGCGCCCTCGTCAGGAAATTGTCCCCCGAACTTTTCGGAGAAGTGATGAAGCGGGTCTCAAGCGACGGCACGACAAGCACCGCATAGGCGAGCGAAGTCATCAGCGCAAACGCGATCACCCACGGGAATGTGGCCACGAAATCTCCGAGATAGCCGGTTATGATGCCCGTCATCGGAAAAAACATCGCGCTTATCGCGAATGTGGCCATAAACATCGGTGAGAAGAGCTCCTGAGCGCTGGCAGTGGCCGCATCCAGACGCGGCATTCCGTGACCGAGCTTGTCCATATAACCGTCCATAGTGATGATGGAGTCGTCCACAATCATTCCCAGCACGACAATCAGCGCCGCAAGCGAGACCGTGTTGAGGCAGATGCCGAAGAAGTACATCAGCGCAATTGCCACGGCGGTGCAGACCGGGACTCCGGAAGAGGCGATCAGCGCCGAACGCATCGGGAAAAGCAGGAGCATCACGAAGATGACCACGAGCATCGATATGACCAGATCCCTGAGGAACGACCACACGGAATCCCCCACGACCTTCGGCTGGTCGGTGATCCGGGAAACGGTGAGACTCTCGGGCGCGTCGTCCATAAATTCTTCGAGAACCCGGTCCACATCCTTCCCGAACGCGACGATATTGTTGTCCGGACTCATACTTATGGAAAGGATGACGGCGGTATTCCCGTTGTAGGAGACAAGCGACGACGGTCTTTTGATCCGTCTTTCGATTGTGGCGACATCCTTCAGCCGGAGCGTCTGCCCGTCGGTGGATGACCAGATTATCCTGTCGGCGAGTTCCTGTTCGTCGGTGACGGTTTTTCTGACGTGTACCGGGGAGACGGTGTAGTCCGTGGAGAACGTGCCGCCGGGAACCTGCAGACCTGCGGTCTGATATTCAAGCATCAGCGAAGTCGGGGATATTCCGTAGGCCGCGAGACGGTCCATATCGACGTTCACCGCAATCTCTTCGCTCTGTGTCCCTATGATTTTGACGCTCGCGAGTTCCGGAATGGAGCGGAGGCGGGAGGAGAGGTCTTCGGCATATTCCTTCATTTCCGAATATCCCTTGTCCGAAGACTCGAGGGCCACGAGAACCGAAGTAAGGTCGCTGAAATCGTCGAGAACGACAAGCGCGAGCACCCCGGGAGGGAGAGTCTGTTTGAAGGTGTTCAGCTGAAGGCGTATCTTCGACCAGGTCTCGTTTTTCCTGTCGGGTGGGGTGGTGATGTCGGTATAGACATAGCAGATGCCGTCCCTGCTTACGACTTTGGTGTTTTCCCGGTTGATTTCCTTCATCGTGAAAAGGAATTCTTCGAGAGGTTTCCCGACTTCGTCCTCGACCTGGGACACATCCGCTCCGGGATAGACGGCGGCGATGAGCCCCTGTTTGATTTCGAATGTCGGGAACTCGTCCTTGTCCATATCCTTCAGCCCGAATATACCGCCGCCGATGAGAAGGACGAGGAAAAGTATGACTATGTTTTTGTGTTCCATCGCCCCGCGGACGACCTTCGACACAAAGCCCCGGTTCTGTTCCATATCGTTCTGTTCCATATATCTTCGATTTCCGTCTCTATCTCCCAGAGTTTAGCACACTCTCTAATTCATTGGATTTTCGATAATTACGCCAGCATTACTCTGAAACTGCCTCCACCCTCGTGCCGCAGCTGACTTTTGACGCACCGGCGACGATGAGAAGGTCGCCCTCCGAAAGCCCGGAAAGGATTTTCACGCCCTTGCCGGAGAAATCACCGACGGTGACATATTTCTTTTCGACGATGTTTCCTTCGCCGACGGTCCAGACATAGCGTCCGGTCTTGTCGGTGCGGATGACGGATGCGGGAATTACCGGGGCCCCGGAAATCGATGGTTCAGACTCAGGTGCTTCAGGCAAAGACGTTTTTGAGGCAGACCGGAACACGACTTTGCAGATCATCCCCGGCATAAGCCCTTTGAGCGGGGTGTCCGGTTTTAGAGCGCAGATGTAACTGTGGGATACTGGGGATGCGTCAACGCCCTTGCGTACCACCCGGGCGCGGACTGTCTTGTCG
>CAVEHG010000105.1:0-5349 GCA_963615405.1 bacterium
AAATGGGGGACATTTTCAAAAAAATCAGTAGCTGTTATGCCTGCGGGCGTGGGGCGGTCAGCCCTCCGGGCGGGGATACAGCGGTGGGGAACGGCGGACGATACACTTGCAATCAGGTTGCATCCTGCGGGAATGGATTTTGTTCGCGCCGTCCGGGTTTTGAATTATGAAGAAAAATATATATCTCATCGCAGCGCTTTTGCTATGCGGCACGACGGCACTCCGTGCCCAGATCCCGGACACCACGGGAATTTATGGAGAAAGGCAGGACAGCCTTGAGGCGGCGGTGTTCACCGCGCATCAGTCAGGGAATTATCTTCCCCGGGGAAAAGAAATCAGAACTGAAGTCATTTCGGCTGCCGGGCTGTGCAAGATGGCCTGCTGCAACCTCGCCGAAAGTTTCGAGAATTCGGCGAGCGTGACAGTCGGCTATTCCGATGCCGTCACGGGCGCACGTCAGATCCGTCTGCTCGGACTTTCCGGAATCTACACCCAGATGCTTGACGAGAACCGCCCCGTAATGCGCGGGCTTTCAGCGCCTTTCGGACTTTCCTACATTCCCGGACAGTGGCTGGAGAGCATCCAGATAGCCAAGGGCTCCACATCGGTCATAAACGGAGTGGAGTCGATGACCGGTCAGATCAATATGGAGCACCGCAAGCCTACGGACGAGAAACCCCTGTTTCTCAACTACTCCGCGATGAGCGACTCCAAGATGGACTTCAATGTCGCCTCCTCGCTCCAGCTGAACGAAAACTGGAGCACCGTTATCCTCGGGCACGTTTCCGGGAATTTCGCCACTATGGATCATAACGGTGACACTCTCCTCGACGACCCCCGGATGCTTCAGTTCAATCTCTCCAACCGCTGGCTCTACTACGCCCCGAGCGGAGTTCAGGTGCGCTTCGGCGTGAGGGCTCTGCGCGACAGCCGCCTCGGAGGCCAGATGCTGAAGGACGAAGACGGAAAGAAACAGTTCTACGAGCACGCGGATTACAAACTGGACGGGCTCGCTGACGGGGAGATTAATCCCTGGGGCTCGGACATTCTGAACCGCTCCATAAACGGATATCTCAAGGTTGGAGTGCCCCTGAATGAGGAAAATTCGCAGAACATCGCTCTTGTGGGCGACTACACCTATCAGGATATGGACTCCCGGTTCGGTTCCACCAAGTACCTCGCCGGCCAGCATTCCGGCTTCCTCAATCTTCTCTACCAGAACGAAGTCAATGAAAACCATAAGTTTACGCTCGGGGTGAACGGTGTCATCGACAGCTATAATGAGGATTTCGCACGGCAGTACCGCGGCATCGTGGATCCGGAGGCCTTCGACGGGATGACGAATCTCGGAAATGTCGGAATATTCGGAGAATACACCTTCCACCTCGGCGACAAGTTCTCGACGATCGCGGGTCTTCGCGGAGACTGGTATTTCTCGAAAAACGGTACCGTCGCAGGCTCTGAACTTTCTTCGAAGCCCCATATATCCCCGCGTCTGACATTGAAATATTCCCCGGTCGAGGAAATCGTGATCCGGGCGAACGGCGGCAGGGGACTCCGGTATTCCACACCTCTGATCGACAACATCGGCGTGTTCTCCACAGGAAAGAAATTTGCCGGCGCGTTCAACGACCACATTCTCGAAGACGCGTGGACTTTCGGAGGCAATGTGACCTATTATATGCCTTTCGGAGCCACTTCGAACACCTATCTCAGCGTCGATTATTTCCGCACCCAGTTCGTTCAGCAGATGGTCGTGGATTACGAACACTTTGAAAATCAGATAGATTTCTATTCCCTTGACGGCAACCGTTCGTTCACCGACAACATCCAGCTTGACTTCAATGTCGAGCCGGTGGAGCGTTTCACCGTCACCGCAACCTTCCGCTACACCAACGCGAAAATCGAGCTTGCCGACAAGGGATTGGTCGAAAGACCGCTTACAAGTCGCTGCAAGGGCGTTCTGAACCTTCAGTATTCGCTCCCTATGAATAAGTGGATTTTCGATTTCACGGCATCGGTGAACGGTTCGTGCCGGGTCTATGATTTTATGAGGGATATGAAGGACTCCGACGGAAATCTTCTGTACAAAAACGGACGTACTCCGGTCTATCCTCTTCTGTATGCGCAGGTTACAAAGAGATTCAAGGGTGTGGACATCTATGCGGGCGCTGAAAATCTGACGAATTACCGGCAGAAAGTCGTTGTCACCGGCGACAGACTCGCCAACGGAAAGATTGACCCGCGTTCGCAGTCGTTCGACGCAAGTTGCATCTGGGGGCCGCTGATGGGGATCAAGGGCTATATAGGGGTGCGCTTCACTCTGTGGAAGTAATGGTTGATATTCACCCATTCCCACGGCACAAAAAGAGGATTTACATACGGAATTTTTTAAAGATAGACAGAACTTTTATAAATTTGCAGAATATGAAAAAGATGGTTTATGTGTTTGCGGCGGTCGCTGTTGCGGCTGCGGCGTTTGCTTGCCCTGCAAGTGCGGCTTCAACGTCGGTTTCCAATGAGTCTTGTCTGACGGAAATGTCGTCCGTGACTGCGGTGAAGGCCCCGAAGGGCGAGATCAAGACGGTGGTGTTCTCAACGAACCTGCATTGTCAGAAATGCGTGAACAAAGTCAATGAAAATCTTGCATTTGAGAAGGGAGTGAAGGACCTGAAGGTTGACCTTAAGGAGCAGACCATTACCGTAAAATACGACGCGTCAAAGACTTCTGTTGAGAAACTTGCGGCGGCCATCAACAAACTCGGCTACAGGGCCGCAGTCCGGAAATAAACCGGTTCCGGTTTCTCCGCTCCTGTCAGGATGACACTTCAAAACAGATTCTAAAACTGTACTATGTATAAAATAATCGAGAAAGAATTTCTGACACCGACGATATGCCGGATGAAAGTTGCTGCTCCGAGGGTTGCGTCCGCTGCGCTTCCGGGGCAGTTTCTTATTGTCAGAACAGATGAAAGGGGAGAACGTATCCCATTGACAATCAGCGATTATGATGTCGAGGCCGGGACTGTGACCATAGTCATCCAGGCAATCGGGGCGTCCACGATGCAGATGTGCGGAATGTCTGTCGGGGAGGCTTTTGCGGATGTCGTGGGGCCTCTCGGGGTGCCTTCGGACTTTACGGAAACGCCTTTGGACGAATTGCGGAAGATGAAGTTTGTCTTCATTGCAGGAGGTGTCGGAACCGCGCCTGTCTATCCGCAGGCGAAGTGGCTGCACGAGAGGGGAGTGGCTGTGGATGTGATTGTCGGAGCGAAGACCGCCGACCTTCTCATATATGAAAAGGAGATGGACGCTGTATGCGACAACCTTTACATCTGCACAGACGACGGTTCCCGCGGTTTCCGCGGACTCGTGACCGCACGGCTCGAAAAGCTTGTCGCAGAAGAACATAAGAAGTATGACAGAGCGGTTGCCATAGGTCCGATGATTATGATGAAGTTCGCTGTTCTCACGGCAAAGAAGCTCGGTCTTCCGATAGTTGTGAGTCTCAACACCCTGATGATCGACGGGACGGGAATGTGCGGGGGCTGCCGCGTGACTGTGGGCGGACGCACCCGTTTTGCCTGCGTCGAAGGGCCTGAGTTTGACGGCTACGAGGTTGATTTTGACGAGGCTATGCGCCGTCAGGGAATGTACCGTCCACAGGAACAGGCTGCCCGCGAGGCATTTGAAAGTCACAGGTGCAAGTTGGGAAGGAACTGACGGCAAGCGGATAATAGGTTTCGCAGCGCGAAGCATAAAACGCGGCGGAATTCAGGGCTTTGCGAAGTACAAAAACAGGAAAAAATGGCAAACAGAATACCTAGAGTCCCGGTCAGGGAACAGGACCCGAAAAAACGGGCGACAAACTTTGAGGAAGTATGCTACGGATATGATGCCGACGAGGCGAAGCTTGAGGCGACGCGCTGCCTGCATTGCAAGAATCCGCGCTGCGTGGAAGCCTGTCCGGTGAACGTGAAGATTCCGGATTTCATCGCCCGTGTGGTTGAAGGAGACTTTGCCGGAGCCGCGCAGGTCATCTCGCAGGATTCGTCGCTTCCGGCAGTATGCGGACGCGTGTGCCCGCAGGAAACGCAGTGTGAAGGTGCCTGCGTGCTCGGAGTCAAATTCGAGCCGGTGGCCATCGGCAAGCTTGAACGCTTCGTCGCTGACTGGAGCCGCGAGCATTCCGGGAAGCAGTCTGAAGCCCGGCCGCAAAAGAACGGACACCGTGTGGCGGTGGTCGGCAGCGGCCCTGCCGGTCTTGCCTGTGCGTACGACCTTGCGAAACTCGGCTATGACGTGACAGTTTTCGAGGCGTTGCACAAGGCCGGGGGAGTGCTTGAGTACGGCATCCCTGAGTTCCGTCTTCCGAAAGACACAGTCCTCGCCGCCGAAATCGCTGATGTCCGCGCCCTCGGAGTTCACTTCGAGACGGATGTAGTGGTGGGTCGCACCGTGACAGTTGATTCTCTGCTCGGCAAAGAGGGTTTTGATGCAGTGTTCATCGGCTCCGGAGCCGGATTGCCGAAATTTATGGGCATTCCGGGCGAAAGCCTCAACGGAGTCTATTCTGCAAATGAGTTTCTCACGAGGAACAATCTGATGAAGGCCTATCGCGACGACTACGCCACCCCTGTAAATGCAGGACATCAGGTCGTGGTTGTGGGAGGCGGCAATGTGGCGATGGACGCCGCACGTACGGCGTTGAGGCTTCAGGGACTCCGGCATGCGTCAGATTCAGAAAGCGTCTCAATCGTCTATCGCCGCACCGAGGCGGAGCTTCCGGCACGCCGCGAGGAGGTTCATCACGCAAAGGAAGAGGGAATCCGTTTCGAGTTCCTGACCAACCCTGTTGAAATTCTCTCTGACGAAAAAGGCAATGTACGCGCCATCAGATGCATAAGGATGGAACTCGGCGAACCGGATGCGAGCGGCCGCCGCAGCCCGGTCGCAATTCCGGGTTCTGAGTTCGAAATTCCTGCCGACACGGTCATAATGTCGCTCGGGACCTCCCCGAATCCGCTGATTGCAAGCACGACTCCGGGGCTCAAGACCACCCGTCGCGGAGGCCTTGAAACCACCGGCGATGTCGTTACAACCCATCCGGGAGTGTTCGCAGGCGGGGACGCCGTCACCGGAGCCGCCACCGTGATACTTGCAATGGGAGCCGGGCGCAAGGCCGCCGCTGCCATAGACACCTACATAAAGACTAAATAGTTTACACACAGTTCTATACGATAACAGAGGGGATGACTAAAAATGTTTTTAGTCATCCCCTCTGTTTTATCTTAACCCCCGCAGACTGTCGTCTGCGACCCCTGTTAGGGGCATCTCGTGCCTCCGGCA